>JBKCVY010000317.1:0-6292 GCA_046317475.1 Cyanobacteriota bacterium
GAGTATCGGCTCGGGGGCTGTTGCAGCCCCCTGCCGGGGGCGGCCATCGTGGGCACCGTGGCCCTGGGCAACCACGGCATCACGATCCATCGCCAAGACTGCGGCAACTTGAGCCAGGTTCCAGCGGAGCGGCGCCTGCCGGTGCGTTGGAACCCGGCGCCGCGGGAGGAGCAACGCCGTCGCTACCCAGTGCAGTTGCGCATCGACGTGCTCGACCGAGTGGGCGTGTTGAAAGACATCCTCACCCGATTATCCGATCACCGCATCAACGTGAGCGACGCCCGGGTGCGCACAACTTTTGGCAAGCCCGCGCGCATTGATCTGCGGGTGGAACTCAGCAGCGACGGCCAGCTCCAGGACACCATCGACCAAATTCGCTCCATGGCCGACGTGCTGGACATTGCCCGCACAGGCACAGGTTAGCGCCCCAAGGCGGGGCGTCACACTGGGCCGCGACGCCCCTTCCCTGGCCACTCCGCGATGCAAAACTCCCTGCTCACGACGGTCTTTTTGCCCCTGGCCCTGGCGATCGTCATGCTTGGCATGGGGCTCGGCCTGCAGCCGGACGATTTCCGACGCGTCGTGCGGCAACCCAAGGCCGTCACGGCGGGCCTGCTCTGCCAGTTGGTGGCCCTGCCGCTGATCGGCGCGCTGATTGTGTGGGTGCTGCCCCTGCCGCCGGTCATCGCGGTGGGCCTGCTGGTGGTGGCGATCGCCCCAGGGGGACCCTCCTCCAATTTGATCACCTATCTGGCCAAGGGGGATGTGGCCCTGTCGGTGAGCCTCACGGCCATCAGCAGCCTCGTCACGGTGGTCACCATCCCGCTGTTGGCCCAACCGGCGCTGCGAATCTTGATGGGCACACGGGCGGAGATCAGCCTGCCCATCGGCGCCACGATGCTCCAAATCCTGTTGATCACCGTGGTTCCCACCGCCATCGGCATGGCCCTGCGCCAGGCCTATCCCCTTATGGCGGCACGCCTGGAGCGGCAAGTGAGTCGTCTGGCCGCCGGCTTGCTGGCCTTGATCATCCTCCTGGTGCTGATCAAGGAAGGCGAGAAGCTGCCGGACTTTGTGTGGAAGGCCGGCCTGGCGGTGCTGCTTCTCAACGGGTTGGGGACCCTGGCGGGCTATGGGGTCGCGCGGATGGTGGGGTTGCCCGTGCCGCAGCAGATCACCCTGGCGGTGGAGGTGGGCATCCAAAATTGCACCCTGGCCCTGGCCATCACGGCTGGCCTGCTGCGGAATCCAGCGATGGCGGTGCCGGCGGCGTTGTATGGCCTCTGGATGAATGCCGTGGGCTTGGCCGTAGTGGTGCTCGGCCGCAGGGCCACGGCCGCTGGCAGCAGACAAGAGGGGACGCCGGCCATCTAGGGGGAGAAGGGCCCTGGATCCTCCGCCACATAAGCTGAATTTCCTTTATCCCGATTCCAGAGCGCATGCCCTTCTCCGCCCCCCGGGAGCCGCTTCCCCCTCGCCCGCGGCACGGAGCGCTGCTGGGGGGAAGCCTCGGCGCCATGCTGCTTCTCGCTCCCCCGTCTCCTGTCCGGGCCCTGGAGGAGGTGGTGGTGCGGATCCCCCTCGTCGACACGGGCTTCACCGTGAAGGTGAGTGAGCTGAGCAGTCCGGAAGCCCTGCAGGCGGGCAACAGCGACTTGGCGGAACTGGATCGGGCCACCGACGGGGCCGTAGGTCGTCAGCTGTGGGAGGTGCTCAATCAACCGGTGCCCCTCACCCTGACCCGCATCGTGGATGGCTCGGTGGGATCCCCGCTGGTGGAGCAGGCCATGCTGGTGCTCTCCACCCTGGGGCAGGTGGAGGGACAAACGCCCGATCTCACCGGAGAAGCGCTGCGGGAGGCACTGGATCGGGCGACCGCGAGGTCGGCCAAGGGCGATCCCACCCTTTTGGATCTCATCAGGGCCCTCCCTGGCCAGCGCCTCACCCTGGACCTGGCCCGGGCCAAGGCCCTGGCGGATCGGATGGTCAACCAACGGGATGAGGCGGAGCGGCTGCTGGCCACCCTGCCCGCGGTGCCCCCTCCGGCGGCGCCCCTCGCGCCGGGAGGCGCGGTGACGGTTCGCACGGTTCAAATCCCGGTGGTCCACCGCCCGCAACCGTTGCAGCTGGTGGTGGTGGAACCCCAAGCTCGGGGCAACGGCCGGCTGGTCCTGATTTCCCATGGGCTATGGGACGATCCCCGCAGCTTCATGGGATGGGCGCGGCTGCTGGCCAGTCGGGGCTACACGGTGATCCTGCCGCGCCATCCGGGAAGTGACCAAAGCCAGCAGCAGGCCGTGCTGGCTGGCAAGACGCCTCCGCCGTCTCCCAAGGAATTGGCCCTGAGGCCCCTGGATTTGAGGGCGGCCCTCGACCAGGTGGGGTCCCTCGGGCTGGGAACTCCGGTGGATGCCCAGCATGTGGTGGCCTTGGGCCATTCCTGGGGGGGGACGACGGTGTTGCAGTTGGCGGGGGTGCGGCCGATGGAGGCCAACCTGCTCAAGCGCTGCGACGACGTGCAGGATCCCAACCGCAACCTCAGTTGGACGCTGCAATGCAGCTGGTTGCATGGGGTGAACCAGGCGGCCATCAGCGATCGGCGGGTGATGGCTGTCGGGGCGGTGAGCCCGCCGGCCTCCCTGTTGTTTCCAAGGGGGGCGGCCGCGAATCTGAGCGGGCGGGTGCTGGTGGTGAGTGGCAGCCGCGACTGGGTGGTGCCGCCAGATCCGGAGTCCATTGACCCCATGCGCTCGGCCTACAGCCGCGGCAACCAGTTGGTGCTGGTGAACGGGGGGGACCATTTCAACCTGCGCCCGGAGGACAGGGCCGATGGGGGGGTGCTGGGCCCCTTGCTGCTGGCCTGGGCCGACGCGGCCTTCTCCGCGGGCGAGGTAGCGCGGCCCCGTCCGGGCGCGCCGCCGCTGCTGGTAGGGGGCTCTTGGGGGAACGCGGAGCTGCCGATGGTGGAGGCCACGCGGGCGATGCGGGGATCGTAGGGGGGCGAGACGGGACGGGTCCCAAACGATGGAGTTGCCATGACGTATCGAACGAAAAAATTAGCTGGCGGCATCCTTTTCGTGGGGCTTGCCGTGGCACTCATGGTGCTTCTGTTTGGCATTGTGCACCACCATTTCTCCTCGTTCTCGCTCACGCGTCTGCCCAATCGCCTGGATTCAGCCGGACAGGCCAAGGCTCGTGTTCATTACCAGGCCTATATTCCCGAATCTGAAGTTAGGGAAAAAGTATCTACACCGCCTGATCGGCAAGTCTTGGTTGGCCTGCAAATTGAAAATTTTTACGCCCTGTCTCTTAAGGACCGAACTTTTTCAGCAGAGGGTTGGTATTGGCTGAAATGGAAGAACAATATTCAAGCTATTATTGATGATAATCAGATCCCGCTGACTGAGCTTGTGGAATTCACAAATCAGGTGGATGCAAGTTCAATGGTTGTGGAACCGGATATGCCCAAGCCCCAGCGTACAGTCGATGGATATTATCTGCAATCATTTCGCTTTTCTGGTGTTTTTTACATTGAGGAATTGCAGTTGCGAGCCTTCCCTTTCAATGCGTTGAACTTGCCTTTGGCTCTGGAGCTTCGTCCTGACTATCTTTCTTGCTACCCAGGTAATCGCTACGGTTGCATTGGTCTTGCCTTTGATGAGAAGGCACAGAAAAACTTGTTGGGTCAGTTTGTTGGCATGAATGGTTTTGATGTTAATGGCACTAAATCATTCGAGTTTCTTCATCAGTACTCCACTAACTTTGGAAATGGAGAGCCTTCGGCTTTCAGCGCCGTGCAGGTGGATGTTCTTTATCTTGCCAATGATGTCTCATCCTTTTGGATTTATATTTTTCCTTTGCTTATTTTGGTCGGCATCGCCATCCTTTCGCCGTCCCTGCCAGGTGCTCTTGGGGATGTCCGCTTGGCGATTCCAACAACGATCCTGCTGACGCTAATCTTCTTGCAAATTGGCTACAAGGCTGAGCTCCCCGCTCTTTCCTATGTGAGCTATCTGGACTGGCTTTATATCTATGCCTATTTGATTACGGCTGCTTTCTTTGTGTTGTTTTGTTGGGGCACCAACGCTTTTGCATCCGCTTCCTCAGCGGGACAGGAAGAGAGTGTCGTGCGCAGGATTAATCGGGTTGATGCCCTTGTGCAGGTGCTGGCGCTTGCGGGGCTGGTGACGGTGCTTGCCGCTGGGTTGGTCATTCAGCCTTAGGCCTGCCTGTGCCCTTTGCTCAATACCTCACGGTGGTTCGAAGCAACCCTCCCAGCTGCTGAAAACTCTCCCCAGCGGGGGTGGCCTGGCCGAGGGGACGGCTCAAGTAGAAGATCGCCGGGGTGAGGCTGATGTTGTCCGTCAGCCGAAATTGGTACCACCCCTCCCACACAACATTGCCATCGTGCGGGAGGGCACCCCCATTCAGGCGGGTGGCGAAGGTGGGCTGTCCCACGGCCAAACCCAGGGCATTGCCCGGCAGAAGCGCATCCAACCATTGCAGGCCCACGCTCCACGATTGGCTGGCGCGCACCAGGCTCCGCTCCCCGTTGAGGCTGGCAGCCAGGCCATCGGTCGCGCGGCCCGTGTAGGTGCTGGTCGTGATGCCCCATCCGCCGCTGATGGAGGGAACCCAGCCCGCCGAGGCCGGCTGCCAATAGCCGCTCAAGGCGAACGCGGAGGTGGCGCCCGGTTGGCGGAAGCTCTCCAGGACAACGTTGGTGGCGTAGACCACCACATCATTGCCGTTCTGGATCCGGGAATAGAGGGCGGCGATGGCCCACTGCTCAGCGACGTAGCCGATCTGCACGGTGCCCGTGCCACCAGCCCCCGTGGTAGCGATCCCCCCTTGGCTGGGCTGGCCCCCATTGCCATTGGCGGCGACGTAGTTGGCGCTGATGGCGAGTCCGCCCTCCTGCCACGAGAGGCCCGCCCCAGCTCCGAGGTTTTTGTTGTACGCGGCAGGTGATCCCGGCAAGGTGAGCACATCCAGCACCGTTTCCGCTGGATAGACGGAGGGCCAAATCGCCAGCATGTCCTCCTGTCCCACCCGTCCGCCCGCGGTGAGCGTGAAGGGACCAATGGGCGTTTGGTAGTAGAGCCGATCAATCGTCAGCAGGTCGCGGCCATCGGCCGGGGTTGGGCCGAGGTCTTCTTGGAAGGCCACCTCTAGTTGGGACAGGCTGGTGGGCCCCGCGCCACCAAAACTGGTGCCGCCGAAATTGCCTGCCCGCAGGTTGGCGCGCAGCAGATCCTTGCCGGTGAAGCTGGTGTCGAGGGTAAATTGCCAATCCGTGTTCAGCGTGGTGGCGCCAAACGCGGCGCGGCTCCCGCGCACCAGGTCCGTCGCCGTGCCAGAGAAGCTGTTGGCTCCGAGCACAAGACTGGCATTGCCGTGGAGTCTGGTGGTGGTGGAAAACGCGCTGGCCTCCAGCTCCCCCAGCCGGGCCCCGAACCCATCCGCACGGGCCTGAAGCAGCGCCAGCTCACTGGCAAAGGATTGGCTGAGGGCCTTGCGCTCATCGGTGATCTCCGTCACCCGATCCAGGCAGGCCAGGAGGAGCGCGGCCGCCTCGTAGCGGCTGAGGGTCCGTTGGCCCCGAAGGTTGCCAGCGGGGAAGCCCGCCACACAGTCGTATCGCGTGAGCAGGGCGGCCAGGGCCTGATAGGCCCAATCGCTGGGCTGGAGGTCGTTGAAGGGTTGGATGCCGTCCAATGGCTCGCCAGCGACGCTGGATCGCTCTGGCACCGCCGAGGGACCATCCGCTGTCATTGCCGCCAGGGGGGCCGTGCTCAGCGCGAGGGTTGCCAACAGGGACCAGAGAGCTGGCGGCGCGGGGAACGCGGACGCCCGGCTGAACGGGTTGCGCGGGAAAGACATCGGACCCTGGAGCCGGTCCAAGTGGCCCGGAGATTGGCGACCATTCTGTGCCCTTTCCCCAGACGCGACGTGCTCATCAGCACCGGTGTGGGGATTGGCGGATGGGAGGGGCCACCGGAACGGTTTGCACGCCCATGGGTCCGGTCTGCCGCACCCGGTGAGGAGGGCCGAAACGATGGTTTCGGTTCTTGCGACCCCTCCTGGTCGCCAGCGTCCCGACACTGATGTCACCGGGGGCGATTGTCGGCCCCGACTTCAACCCCATCATCAACCCGATCATGTTGACCCTTCGTTCCACATCCCCCTTCGATCTCTTCGACCGGATTGAGCAACAACTCAGCCAGCAACTGCACTCCGCCGAACGGGTTCCCGCCGCTGAGGTGCATGACACCCCCGAAGCCTATGAGGT
>JBKCVY010000318.1:0-3732 GCA_046317475.1 Cyanobacteriota bacterium
GAACCGCGCCAACCTGGGCATGGAAGTGATGCACGAGCGCAATGCGCACAACTTCCCCCTGGATCTGGCCTCCGCGGAAGCCACTCCTGTGGCTCTGGTGGCTCCTTCCATCGGTTGAGTTTGATCGATCCTCCGGGATCATTGATTCTCCAAGCCCCTGTCGCAAGACAGGGGTTTTTTGTTGTGCGGCCTTGCAAGGCGGCCGAACGACCAACACATTCCACCTCCCCTTGTGCAGCGTCAATGAAGTTGGCCGCCGGCTAACGGACTTGACGCGAGACCACCCTTCCTGACCTGTCCCCTGAAGACCTGCCGAGCAAAGAAGCTTGTTGATGGGCTAGCACAACGTGGCGGAGGAAATGTGCGGAACCGCTGCGCGCCGCGTGACCCCAACAACATTGCGCACTGTGACGAAAAATCGCCTAAGATGGAGATCGTAAGCCTGTTCCACCATTGGGCGAACTTCTACCATCGCTGTCTAATCAACTGCCGCTGTTTCCCGCCTTCGCCAGTGGTCTCCTGTCCATCGTCGTTGCCGTATTGATTCTGCAATCCGACCAGAGTCGTGATGACGATGACTCTGGCCCTGGTGATGGTGGCCTCATGCAACCCGTCGGAGCCGGAGCCTGACGGCTCCTCCAGATTTTCCACCTCCCAACGAACGACGGGACTTCCTCACCTTTGACGTCCTGGGCGTCCCTAGGCTCCTGTGAGCAACAATGGGTCATGGGAAGTAGTTTCGGCACTCTGTTTCGCATCCATACATTTGGGGAATCCCATGGGGGAGCCGTGGGCGTGGTCGTGGATGGCTGTCCACCGCGCTTGCACCTTGATCTCGCCGCCATCCAAGCCGACCTCGATCGCCGCAGGCCAGGTCAGAGCCGCATCACCACTCCCCGCAAGGAGGCCGATCAGATTGAAGTCCTCAGCGGTCTGCTTGACGGGGTAACCCTGGGCACGCCCATTGCCCTGCTGGTGCGCAACACCGATCAGCGCCCCCAGGACTATCAGGAGGTGGCCGTCGCCTTTCGTCCTTCCCATGCCGATGCCACCTATCAGGCCAAGTACGGCATCCAGGCCCGCAGTGGCGGCGGCCGCGCCTCAGCCCGCGAGACCATTGGTCGGGTGGCTGCAGGCGCCATCGCCAAGCAGCTGTTGGCGAAGGCCCATGGCACCCAAGTGATCGCCTGGGTGAAGCGCATCCACACCATCGAAGCCAGCGTGGATCCGCTGGCCGTCACTCTGGAGGACGTGGAACGCACCATTGTTCGCTGCCCCGACCTGGCCGTCGCGGAGCAGATGATTGAGCGCATTGAGGCCATCGGCCGCGAGGGGGATTCCTGTGGTGGCGTGATCGAATGCGTGGTGCGTCACGCACCCGTTGGGCTGGGCATGCCGGTGTTTGACAAGTTGGAGGCCGACCTGGCCAAGGCCGTCATGTCCTTGCCGGCCACCAAGGGCTTTGAGATCGGATCGGGCTTCGCTGGTTCCTTGCAGCGGGGCAGCGAACACAACGATCCCTTTCTCCCCAGTGAGGGTGGTCGCCTGCGCACCGCCACCAACAACTCCGGTGGCATCCAGGGCGGTATCAGCAATGGCGAGGCCATCCACCTGCGGGTGGCCTTCAAGCCGACGGCCACGATTCGCAAGGAGCAGCAAACAATCGACGCTGACGGCAACGCCACTACCCTGGCCGCCAAGGGCCGGCACGATCCTTGCGTGCTGCCCCGCGCCGTTCCCATGGTGGAGGCCATGGTGGCCCTGGTGTTGGCCGACCATCTGCTGCGCCAACAGGGCCAATGCAGCCTCTGGTGAACGCAGCCTCCCGTCCCATGCCGCCCTAGCTCACGGGTGCGGACAGCATGCTGGTGTCGACACCATTGCTGCCATTCACGCTCGGTGCTTGGCTTGCCGCCACTGCTGTCGCGATGGATGGGGACGGCGTGCTGACCAGACGGCTGGCGGCTTTGGCCATGCGCCGCGCCACGGAAGACCGGGACGACTTGCTGGTCGTTGTGGTCGCCTTCCGACTTTGCGATCTGGCGGGAGGCTTGGCTGGGGTGGACACGTTTGCCGGCGCCGCCGTGGCTCGCTTGCGGCTGCTGGTTCCCGCCCCTTTGGCCGCGGCGGCCTTCGGCTTCGACCCTGCCACCGTGCTGGCGCGACCCTTGCTCGCGGTTCGTGGTTTGATGGCGCGGCTGGCGCGTTTCGGGGAGGTGCCGCCCGCTTCGTCGATGGTCTCGGCCGCGCTGGCCGCGGCCTTGGCCAATGACGCCGCGGAGCGACGACGGGCGGGCGTGCTGATCGCCTTGGCTTTGCCGGCCGCACGGGAACGGGGCGATCGGGGCGACTCTGCAGCGCTACTGGAACGGGTGCGGTGACCCAAGACCAGCGCCCACTCCTCATCGCTGAGGGATGAGGGCTTCGAGCCATGGGTTTGGGCGACCTTGGCGGCCTTCTCAATGTCAGCGAGGAGATTCTGCCAAGAGGTGGCGAAGCGCTTGTCCGATTGGGATTTGGCTCCACTTTCGATCAGGGTTTCGACCACCCCTTCGGCGGTGACCTTTTTCCGGCGACGGTTGAAGATCTCCTTCTGAAGCTGGGCGATCAGCGCATCAGCTTTGTCGCTGATGGTGATGGTCAGTTGAGACATGGGTTGGATGCACATCTCTATTATCAGTAGCACTGGAGGGGTGCGTCTGCAAGGAAATCGCCTCAAGCAGGGCCCGTAGCGGTTCAACATTGATCCCTTCCGTGCCATCCGTCGTTCCGATTCCGAGCCAGCGGGAGCCCACTGCCACCGCATCCACACCCGCCGACAACCATTCGCTCACCTCTGCCGGTCCCAGGCCTCCCGCTGCAATGCAGAATGGAAGCGCTCCGCCCAATGGTTCGCGAAGCCGGCTCCAGTAGCTCGGTCCGAGGGTGGATGCTGGAAACAACTTCACCAGCCCGGGGCCCAGACGCGTGCCGGTTTGCACCTCCGTGGGTGTCATGACGCCGGGCACCAGCGGAAAGCCAAGGGCGGCGGCCTCCTCCAACAACGCCGGATCGAGGACCGGCGACACCCCGTAGGACAAACCCGCTTCCAGTGCAGCCCGCAGGGCCTCCCGGCTGACGATGGAGGCCCCCCCGATGCGCAGCGAGGGGAAGGCGGTCACCAGATCGCGGCATTGGCGACTCCAATCGTCCCGGGGGAGGCAGGCCAGCTCCACATGAACAAGGCCCAAGGCCTGCAAGGGCTCCAGTAACGGAGCCAGTTGCAGAGGAGCCTCGGGCCGAAACACCACCAGCAGGGGCTGTCGCCTCAGGGAGGCGATCAGCTCCTCGCCGTCAGAGATAGGACGCGACCTTGACGTCACGGGTAAGAAGCAGCTCCTGCAGCTCTTCAGCGTCGACGGTTTCCTTTTCCACGAGCAGGGCGGCCAGTTCATCGAGGACGGCCCGATTGTCGCTGAGCACCTCTTTGGCCCGCTTGTAGGCCCCATCCACCAGGCCAGACACCTCCTCATCGATGGCGGCGGCGGTGTCTTCTGAGAAGTCGCGTTCGGCGGCGATGTCCCTTCCCAGGAACATGCCGCCCTGGGAGCGGCCCAGCGCCACGGGACCCAGGCGATCGCTCATGCCGAAGCGGGTTACCATCTGGCGGGCCACGCGGGCCACCTGCTGCAGGTCGTTGGAGGCGCCGGTGTAGCCGGGGGTGCGGCGGGCCACCTTGTCGAGGTCCACGTC
>JBKCVY010000319.1:0-3197 GCA_046317475.1 Cyanobacteriota bacterium
CTCTCGAGACGCGAGGGGCGTGGCTGCGCGGTCGTTGGATCGTCAGGTGTGTTCAAGATGATCGAGACGGCTCGATCACGCTGATCTTCAGGTGTGGGGCGGAGCTGCTGACGCAGGCCTCCTGGGGCCATGGGTCCAGCAGGGTTTCCATTCCATCCAGGGCACCTGGAGCCACTTGGGGGAATGGGGCTCGTGCAACGGCGCGGAGATGGTCCCTTCCGCTCAGACGAGGACTGGGCAGGGGGTGGGACGGGGAAACCAGAGATCGCTTGAGAGTGTTGGAGCAGGGTCCAAAACGTCAGCGGGCTCCTGGAGCCTGATTGGGTGGCGTGTCGTCCATGGGCGCCTCCGATCTGTTGGTGACATGGTGGCTCCTCCGTGCGGGGGATGGCCAGGGGGAATGGGGGTTTGTGATCTGTCTTGACCTGTCGAAAGCTGTCTTGATGAAGAAGCTAGAAGCGCGCCCGCGCCTTGGGCCCAGGCCCTGGTCCCGTCCGTGCTGGCTAGGGTCACGACCCATCTTCGGGAAACGATCATGGCCGGCTCGCGATGGGGCGAGACGCGCATGCACCTCGTGCGTTGGCTGCTCACCAGCGCCTGGTTGCTGATCCTTGCCTCGCTCTTCTACGACCCCTTCACGGCCCGGTTCACCGCCCCCGACCACCCCTGGAGTCCCCTACGACTCCCCCAAACCTGCGTGGAGGTGCAGGGACGGTGCCTCGTCGAGACGCCCTACCCCTTGGGCACCACCCTGTTTTGGGGGGCGGTGGTGCCCGCGGCGATTTTTCTGCTGCTCGTCTTTGGCCATGAGCTGTGGCGCCGCGTTTGTCCCCTGTCCTTCCTCTCCCAGATCCCCCGCGCCCTGGGCTGGCAGCGGCAAACGGCCAAGCGCCATCCCAAAACCGGCGAGATCCGCCGCCAATTGGCCAAGGTGCCACCCGAGTCCTGGCTGGCCAAGCACTACCCCGCCCTGCAGTTTGGCTGGCTGTACGTGGGCCTGTGCGGCCGCATTCTGTTCTTCAACGCCGACCGCCTGGTGCTGGCGGGCTGGCTGTTGTTCACGATCGGCGCGGCGATCTTGGTGGGTTGGCTCTACGGCGGCAAGGCCTGGTGCCAATACTTCTGTCCGATGGCGCCCGTGCAGGCGATCTATTCCACCCCGGCCGGGTTGCTGGGCAGCAAGGCCCATTTGAGCCCCACGCCCATCACCCAGTCGATGTGTCGCGTGGCCCTACCCAGCGGAGAGGAGCAAAGCGCCTGTGTGGCCTGCCAGCAGCCCTGCATCGACATCGACGCCGAGCGGATGTATTGGGCGCGTCTCAACACCCCGGCCTTTGCCTTTGAGCGCTATGGCTACCTGGGCCTGCTGGTGGGCTACTTCCTCTACTACTACCTCTACGCCGGCAATTGGGACTACTACTTCTCCGGAGCCTGGGCCCGGCAGCCCAACCAACTCTCCTTGCTGCTCAGCCCCGGCCTCTACCTCTTCGGCCAGCCCATCAACGTGCCTCGCCTCGTGGCGGTGCCCCTGGTGCTGGGACTCTCCACCTGGCTGGGCTGGTGGGCGGGCCGGGCGATCGAGGCCTGGCTACGCCGTCGGGCCCGTCAGCGGGGGGCGGAGCCCGATGCCACCCTCATCCGCCATCGGCTCTTTCTGGTTGTCACCTTTCTGGCGTTCAACATCTTTTTCCTGTTCGCGGGGCGACCGTTGTTGCTGCTGGCCCCAGCCTGGCTGCAGTACCTGTTCGACATGGCCCTCGTCGCCACCAGCTCCCTCTGGCTGGTGCGTGGCTGGCACCGCGACCCCGACCGTTATGGGCGGGAAAACCTGGCGGAACGCTTTCGCAAGCAACTCGCCAAATTGGGCCTGGATGTGGGCCGCTTCCTGGAGGGACGCAGTCTCAGCTCGCTCAACACCGATGAGGTGTACGTCCTGGCGCGGGTGTTGCCCGGCTTTGGCAGCGAGCAACGGCATCAGGCCTACAAAGGGGTGGTGCGCGACGCCCTGGCGGAGGGCTATGTGAACGCCGCCAGCAGCCTGGATGTGCTGCAGCGCATGCGGCGGGAGTTGGGCGTCTCCGATGACGAACACCGCCAATTGTTGGAAGAGCTCGGTGTGGAGGATCCGGAGTTGTTGAATCCCGATCGCCGGCGCAGCCTGGAAGACCAGATACGCCTCAGCGGCTATCGGCGCTCCCTGGAGCGACTGTTGCGCCTCAAGGGCCAGTTGGACGCCGTTCCCGCCTCGGGGGAGGGCACCGCCTCGGGGGAGGGCACCGCCGCGGCCCTTCAAGACCTGCGGCGCCAGTTTTCCATCAGCCCTGGCGAGGAGTCGCGCGTGCTGGACGACCTGACAGCGGCGGAAGGCGCGGCGCGCCGCGCCGAGGTGCTGCTTGACCGCCTCGCCCAACTCAGCGCCATCGAGCGGGGGTTGCGCCATCCCCTCCTGGTGGGCCAGCCCCAACTCGTGGCCCTCCTGGAGGACCAGATCCACCACCGCCAGGAGGGGATCGCCCGGGTGATCTTGGACGGTCTGGCCACGCCGGGCGCCCAACCTGCGGCCCTCGACCAGGCCGCCCGCCTGGCCGCCTTGGCGCCAGGCGCCCTCCAGGAACTCCTCGCCTCGCGACCCTGGCGGGACCGCCTGCCGAAACCGGTGTTGGAGGCCCTCCTCCAGCGGTCCCCAGCCCAGTCGCCCGCCCCGTTCCCGGATCCAACGCTTGCGGACACGCTCGAGCAGCTGGCCCCCCTGGCCCTGGATCCGCTGCCGGCGGTGGCGGCGGCGGCCGTGGCCCTCGGCGCCAGCCTCGATCCCGCCTGGGGACGGGCCCGGGCGGAAGCCCTTCTCCAACGGCCGGAGCCCCCCTGGTTGCGGGAAACGGCCATGGCCCTGCGCGCCCTGGACGGCCCATTGACCCTGGCCGCCCTGCCCGCCCTGGAAAAGCGGGTGGTGCTGGCCACCAGCGACTTTTTCCGGCGCACCTGGGCGGACACCCTGGATGCCCTCGCCGACCAGGCGGAGATCCGCGCCTACGGGGCGGGGGATCTGATCACGGAGGCGGGCGACACCTGCCGAGAGTTGCTGCTGCTGATCGAGGGCGCCGCCCGGGTGGACCACCGTGGCAGTGGCGAGCGCGGGGTGGAGCACCTGCGACCCGGCCAGGTGCTCGACGAGCTGGAGGTGCTCAGCCACAGCG
>JBKCVY010000320.1:0-7819 GCA_046317475.1 Cyanobacteriota bacterium
GTAATCAGTAGGTCGCAGGTTCAAATCCAGTCACCGGCTTTCTCGACCCACCCCCTCACCACCCAAAGAAGTCTGTTCCCCCAGGTGTTCTTGCCAGTGGCGGCGTCCCGACTCCTGTCTCAAATGAATGCAGGCCCTTGACCGACCTGCAGCGTGAGGACGTGCTGCATTTGCGGCAAGCTTCGCCACCCAAGGTCTTCGCCCCCATGAGGCGTTCCCCCAAGGCTTGCCCCATTTCCTTGCAGAAGACCTGCGCCGATCAGATCTAGGATGTACTGGTACATCCTGATTGGTCATGGCGACGACGCGGCTCTTCCGCAACGGCGCCGCCCTGGCCCGCTTTCTGTTGGAGGTGCCCGTGGCGCCCTTGGATGGCGCAGCGGCCAGGGTCTACGGCGCCGTGCGCTGGGCGAGCCGTGAGCGTCGCCGCGATGCGCTCGACAAGCTGATCGCCGCGCATGCCCTGGCGCTTGATGTCATCTTGGTGACCAACAATCCCCGCCACTTCGCTCCCTACCCGGACCTGAGGATCGAGAACTGGGTGGAATGAACTGGGGCAGCGTCTGCTCAGACCCTGGGCACGTCGAGGAACTCCACAAGCAGCACGCCCCTTTGGGTGCCGTGGATCCTCACCAGGCCCGCCTTGGCATCCGGCTCCATCCCGGCGCGCTCATGGCGCACCTGCTCGGCGCTGGCCAGCACCCGGGCCCAGCCGCCCGTCATGAAGTCTTCGCTGGCTGTTTCAAAGACCTGCAGCCGGCGATGGCGGTTGCGTTCGGCGGTTGCGTTCGCAGGAGTGGTCTCCACCGGTCGGATCAGTCCCTTCTGCCCAGACCTGATCCACCATGATCTTGCCGTTTGAAATCGGCGCTGAACAGGCCCATGTTCTGGTAACCGCAGCCCAGGGAGATGGCCCGCACGGACACTCGCCCGTCGGCCGCGGCCAACCGCTCCATCGCCGCTGTGAGGCGCTGGCGGCGGATCCATTGCTTGGGGGAGCAGTCGACGTCTTCCAGAACGCAGGCCCCTGGGGAAAAGACCAGGGGCTGGAAGGCTTGCCAGCGCTTCTCGGACCCGGGGCGGTCGCCCGACGACCTGGCCATGGCTGCAGCCGCCCGCCCAATGTCCTCCGGCCGCCGCGTCTCACCCCTCCACCACTTCTTGGCCCGGAATCACCAGGGGGCGCCGATGGGGCAGGTTGCCGAAGTGCTCCCGGGCCACGGCCAGCAATTGACCCTCGCTGGGGTTGGCGTTCGCCAGGGTCTCCACCCCCACCAGGCGCTCCAGCAGGTCGGGGCGGTGGCGGTGCACATGGGCCAAGAGCACCTGGCGCATGTCGCTTTCGCCGCTGCCATGGCCCAACAGCAACACAGCGTCGGCCCCCTCCATGGCGTGCATGATGCGGGTGAGGTAGTCGAAATCCCGCGGCGCCTTCTGCCCCGCGATGTCGCGATCGTGGCGGTGGCTGAGATTTTCGCCGCTCCCCCAAATGCCATGGGGTGTGAGCACAGCGTGCTCCACGATGTCCCCCTCCAGCAGGAAGACGTCCGTGCGGTGGTGGTCCAGATGGATGACCAGCCTGCGGCTCTGATCACCCCGGGGGCTAGCCGGCCTAGCCTCCGGGTGCTCGGGCGTCACCCCGGCCTCCTCCAACAGGTGGCGCACCCGCAACACGGCCTCCGGGCCGAGATCCGGATGGTGGACGCCTTCGCCAACCTCCAGCCAGGTCTCTTGGCCTCCGGGGAGGCGGACGCGAAGGCGGCGTCCGTCCGTGGGGGTGACTTCCGCGCCCAGGGCGTGGAAAAGGGCCTCCACCTTGGATGCCCGCAATCCATGGACGAGGGGATGGCTGAAGAGGGCCTCAAGCGTCCGTTGGTGCTGGCGTTTCATGGTCAGGCTGTTGCTGATTTGACCCTATCGAGTCGGTGGGGGTTGGCTCGATACCGTCACACTCCATTTCCGTCGGATCCTCCAGGTCCGTGGGATCCTCCACCTTGATCACATCCAGTGGACCCCGACCCATCCTGTTCAACTCGCCAGCGGCCCGCAGGGCCGCCTCATGGGTGAGGAAGTGGTAAGCCTCCCTGACCAGGCTCACCTCCAGGAGGGTTTGATCGCCGGGGTTGAGGCCCAGGAAACAGGCTCCATCGGGATCCAGCCGCTTGAGGGCGTAGCGCTCGGGATGGCAGCCGGCCAGGGGGTTGGCGGGATCGATCGCGGGGGTCCAAAACGGCATGCGGTTCAGGGCTGTCCCGCCGGCGCGGGGATGGGCCTCAGGGGCCCTGATCGTAGGGGGCTTGGGGTGGATTGGCGGCGCCGTCGCCCCTGGCCAACCCCTGGTGGTGGGCCTCCGCCCACTGCACGCGCTGCTGGGCCTCCCAGAGGGTGTTGGCGCGCAGGCAATGGCTCCGGGGATCGCAGATGCGATAGGTGCCATCGGCCTCGGGAGTGATGGTGAACCCCGCCGGTGTCGTGATGGTGTCGCCCACGGGAGGGTGGCGCATGGCCTTACCGGCCTACTCCCGCGCGCCCCGGCTTCCGGACCTGTGAAACGACTTGTTGCACCGCCCGCCGTCGCGGTCGCCCCCAGCGGCTGGGATGATGGACAAGCGTTTCAACCGCCGGGATGTACACAGACTGGACCGCCGTCCTTCTCCTGTTGTTGACCGCCGCTCCCCTGGCCGCGGTCGTGGGCACAGCTGCCTTCTTCATTTGGCGATCGAAACGATCGAGCGTGCGCTGAGCCGGCCGCGGCCGTCGCCGGCCCATGGGCGGCTGCCGCGGTGAAGCCTTGCCCCAAACAGTCCAAACACGTTCGGAAGCGACCATCCGCCAGCCGCAAGATGCCGCTGCCCCCGCAGCGGCGGCAAGGGGTGGAACGGTTGGTCCCGATGGGGGACCCCAGGGAGGGGGTGGAGAGCATGGCTGGGCCGCAAAAGGTGTCGATTTACACACTTTGCTGCCCGTGGCCCCCCTACGCCCCGGGTGGAATCCGAAACCTTCCTTAAGGCTCGTCCCCTGGCCCGCTCGCGCCTGGCGGCCGACCCAGGCTGTCCCCCAGGGCCTGATTCAGGCCAGGCCCCAGGGCCTGATCGATGAGATTGGGTTGGCGGAGCGCTTCCGCCAGCAGATCCCGGGCGCTCAAGGACGCTCCCGCGGGCACCAGCCCGGCGCTGGCCGCCAACCAGCCGATCACTTCTGGCGCCCCCATCCCGCGGTGGCGCAGCTCCGCCAACCCTTGGGAGGCCTCGCGCTTGCTCAGGCGCCTGCCCTCCCGGTCCCGCAGCACCGGCACATGCCCATAGCGGGGAGGTGGCACCCCCATGGCCTGCAACACCGCCACCTGGGTCCCGGTGGCGGGCCAAAGATCATCCCCGCGCACCACATCGCTGATGCCCAGAGTGATCTCGTCGACGGCGGTGGCCAGGTGGTACGCCACCACCCCATCGGCCCTGCGCAGCACCCCGTCGCCCACCTCGCGGGGCCCATCCATGGCGCCGGGAGGGCCCCAGCGTTCCGCCCAGCGCACCGGACCCTCCCCCAGGCGCAGGCGCCAGCTGGGCCAACGGCCCTGCCGCTGACCCCAGAACGGTGCCTTTCCACGGCAGGTGCCGGGATAGGTCGGTGCCTGCCCGTGGGGCGCGGAGATGTCCGCCAGAAGGCGGCGGCTGCAGTGGCAGGGGTAGAGCGCCCCGGAGCGTCGCAGGGCCGAGAGCACGGCGGCGTAGAGCCCCGTGCGCTGGCTTTGGCGCACCACCGGGCCATCCCAGGCCAGGCCAAGCCATTGGAGGTCGCCCAAAATGCTTGCCTCCGCGCCAGGACGCACCCTGGGGCGATCCAGATCGTCCAGGCGCAGCAGCCAACGGCCTTCCCAGCGACGGGCGTCCAACCAGCTCAGTAGGGCCGTGCGGAGGTTGCCCAGGTGAAGCGCGCCACTGGGGGAAGGGGCGAAGCGACCGCGAACGCTCCGCTGGCGAAGGAGCAGGCCCCGCGCCAAACGGTCCTTCAGGGAGTCGGGAAGGGGAATCGGAGACAGCAAAGAAAAAAGCGGCCCACCCAGGCCGCCAACAAGTCGATGAATCCAGGCCCGGACGGGACCTCAGCCCTGCACCCGATCTTTGAACAGCTTGCCCGCCGTGAATGCGGGCACCCGCTTGGCGGGGATTTTGATCTTCTCACCCGTTTTGGGATTGAGGCCTTGGCGCTCGGAACGCTCCCTGGGTTCAAAGGAGCCAAAGCCAAGGATGGAAACCTTTTTGCCCTCCACGACCGAATCGATGATGGTTTCGATGGCCGCGTCCACGACCAGAGAAACATCGGTTTTCGTGAGCTCGGTGCGAGCGGCGACGAGATTGACGAGATCAGCTTTGTTCATGAGTTGGGAAGGAGCCTCCAGTTGGCGGTCTGGTGAGTGAGATAGAGAGGAGGCGAATCGGACATCCGACCGCCACAGGGCTAACGCCGCCCAATCGTATGGGGATTCCCCCCAGGCGGCAACCAAAAAACTCAGGGAGGGCAGAGCTTTTTGCCCATTGATCCCATCAGCAACCCCACACAGTCGCTCGTTCCGCCCACTCAAGGACGCCCGCCAATCCCCTCCTGGGCCTGGCAAGCCGCCGCCAACTCCCCCAGCCAGCGGGCTCCGTTCTCCACCAACCCGTTCCCGCCCGTGGCCCCCGCGCTGGCTCCGCTGGCCAGCCAGGTGGGGGATCCGGGGGGGAGCCGGCTGGGTAGGGCAGCCACGCTGCGGCGCAGGCGGGGCCAGTGAAAAGTCCGGGGGGAGGGCACGGCCTCCAGCTGCCCGGAGCCCACCGGCACCAGCAACCGCCCGCAAAACAGGATGTCCGTTGTCGCCCCAGCCACCCCGCCCCGGGCATGGAGCACGGCGGCGCCGGGGCTGGGGCCAGGAGTCCAATACAAGTGGAGACCCACCGCGATGGCGTGGTCCTCCCCGAAGGTGAGGAGCCGTTCCACACCGGGCAACAGGTAGGCCTCCTGCTCCTGCGCCAGCACGGGCCAGCCCAGGCGCTGCCATGGCCAGCGGCCAGGCCCATGGCCATCCCGCCCCAGCAGGACGAGCCAGCCCGGGCCGCGGCTGGCGCGCGTGGCCAGGAACGCGGCGCAGGCCTCCGTGTCGGGCGGGGCGTCGATCAACAGGTCGCCGGCGGTGGTCTCCAACAGCCAGGCCTGGCCCCCGTGGGTCGCCCCATTGGGGGGGAATGCCCACAACCCCGGCCTCAGGAGGCGCGGCGGCTGGCCCCCCCGCCGCGGAGCGGGCGTGAATGGGGAGCTTGCCATCACCCGCACAGACAGGGGACGGGGGAAGCCTAGTTTGTCCCTAATCGCGTCGGTCTTGACGGTGATCAGGATTGGGCATCCCTGGCCGTTGGGATCCTCCGCCACACCCCGGGGAGTGAATTTTTCCATCGTGGCTCCCCTGGCCACCCGGGTGGAGCTGTTGTTGTTTGCCCACGGGGAGGCGGAGGAACCCGATGCGGTGATCGCCTTGGAGGGTCCACACCGCTCCGGCGACCACTGGCATGTGGAGGTGGAGGGGATCGGGATTGGCAGTTGCTACGGCTATCGGGTGTTTGGTCCCCTGGAGCCGGGCAACCACGGCTTCAATCCCTCCAAGGTGCTGCTGGATCCCTGCGCCCGCGCGATCGGGGGCTGGGCGGGATACCAGCGGAGCGCGGCGGTGGGTGCCATTCCCAACACCGCGACTTGCCTCAAGGGAGTGGTGACCGAGCGCGACCGCTTCGATTTTCAGCGGGCGCCCCGGCCACGCCATTCCTGGCAAAAGAGCGTGATTTATGAGCTACACGTCGGCGGCTTCACCCGTGGGGAGGGATCGCCTGTTCCCCCCCCACGACAGGGAACCCTGCTGGGGCTGATCGACACCTTGCCCTATCTGCGGGAGATGGGCATCACGGCCCTGGAGTTGCTGCCCGTGATGGCCTTCGACCCGGAGGACGCGCCAGCGGGGCGTCTCAACCACTGGGGGTACAGCCCATTGAGTTGGCTGGCCCCCCATCCGGGATACATGGTCAGCTCCAACCCCCTGGAGGCCCGCGACGAGGTGCGCGCCCTGGTCACCGCCTGTCACCTGGCCGGGCTGGAGGTGCTGGTGGATGTGGTGTACAACCACACCACCGAGGGCAATCAGGCGGGGCCCACGTTGAGTTGGCGCGGCTTGGCCGATTCCCTCTACTACCACCAGAACAGCCGCGGCGATTATCTCGATGTCAGCGGCTGCGGCAACAGCATCTCCGCGAATCAGGCCCTCACCCGTCGTTTGATCCTGGAATCGCTGTGCTGCTGGGCCACGGAGTTGGGCATCGATGGCTTTCGCTTTGATCTGGGCATCGCCCTCAGCCGGGGCCATGAGCTGCTCCCCCTGGAGAATCCCCCCCTGTTTGAGGCGATGGAGGCCCATCCCGAGCTGAGCGACTTGAAAATGGTGAGCGAGCCCTGGGATTGCGGGGGTCTGTACCGCATGGCCGACTTCCCCGCCCGCCGGGTGGCCACCTGGAATGGCCGCTTTCGCGATGACATGCGCCGGTTCTGGAAAGGGGATGACAAATGTTGTTGGCCGGTGAGCCAGCGCCTATCCGGCAACCCCGATCTTTACGGGGATCAGCTTGCTGCCCTCGGACGATCCATCACCTTCCTTACCGCCCACGATGGGTTCACCCTGGCCGATCTAGTGAGCTACAACCGCAAACACAACTTGGCCAATGGCGAGAACGATCGCGATGGCGATAACCACAACAACAGCTGGAACCATGGCGTGGAGGGACCCAGCAGCGACCGGGCGGTGATGGCCTTGCGGGATCGGCAGATGCGCAACTTGCTCACGAGCTTGATGGTGTCCCCGGGCGTGCCCATGCTCTCCATGGGGGATGAGGTGAGACGCAGCCAGGGGGGCAACAACAACGCCTGGTGCCAAAACAACCCGCTGGGATGGATGCACTGGAGACCGGATGGCGAGGATCTCGCCCTGCGGCGTTTTCTCTCGCGCTTGATTCGCCTGCGCCAACGGTTGGCGTTTCTGCTTAATCCCGAGGTGCCGATCGCCGATGCCCCACCCAAGCGGATGGGGGACGGCCAGGGGATCTGGCGGGAGTGGCATGGGGTGGAACTGCACAAGCCTGATTGGGCGAGCTGGTCCCACAGCCTGGCCTGGAGCCTCCATGACAGCCGCCATGGGCCGTTGCTCTGGTGCGGCTGGAATGCTTATTACAAGGCCATGCATTTCGACTTGCCCCCTTCCCCCGCCGGCTGGATGCGGGTGATCGACACGGCCTTGCCGCCGGATCAGGACCTGCCGGAAACACCGGAGCGCTGGACACCCACTGGCGCCCCCCTGGAAAGTCGCAGCTTGATGCTGATGCTGCATCCTTCCCTGGCATCCTCGGTTCAGCTGGCTGGGGATCCCACCGCCCTGGGCTGAGGGCGACTGCGGATGCGCCCGTCAGATACGGGGTCCAGCGGCTTGGGCCACGCCTCCGGAGGCGCTGGCGCGGAGACGGCGACGGCGGAGTTGGCGGCCCAGGGCCAGGGCGGGCACGGCACCGGCGAGGGGCAAGGGGCCTGGCACCGGCTGGGCGGTGACGCCCATCTGCATGGCCTCCGTCGCAAAGGTCTCCCATGAGGCGCCGGCATCGTCGCTGTACCCCCAGGTGCCCTGAAAACCCACACCGACGCCGGAGAGCTGACGCGTCCAAGCCCATTCAAAATCCCCGTTGATCGCCCGCAGCACGGCCCAGTAAGTGGTTTGCGGCGTCAGCGCCAGTCCATTGCCGGCAAAGACGGTTTC
>JBKCVY010000321.1:0-1980 GCA_046317475.1 Cyanobacteriota bacterium
GTGGGGGGGTGAGTTCGGAAGGGGGGGCGGCGCTGCCCCAGGCGCGGCGGAGCACGGTGGTGCGGCCCGCCTCGTTGGGACGGGTTTCCAACCAAAGAATGTGCTCCCCCGCCAGGCGGGGCTCGCGCCAGGAGGGGAGGGCGCCCACCGCCACCGCCACCGGCAAGGGCCTGGACTTCGGCTCTGACGCCACCTCTTCTCCCGCTCGCGGCTCTTAAGATGACGTTCTCTGTTCTAGGTGATCTTTTGGCGCGCAGCTTCGCGGCGATGGCCCGCAAGGCCGACGAAACCCATCGCACGGTGCTTGTGCCCAAGCAACCCGAGCCCGACCCGCCCCTGGCCATCCACCAGCTCGGTGCCACCGCGCTGCGATCCCCCGCGCGCCGCATCAGCAAGGTGGATGAAAGCGTGCGGGATCTGGCTCGGGACATGCTGCGCAGCATGTACAGCGCCAAGGGCATCGGCCTGGCGGCCCCCCAGGTGGGGGTGGCCAAGCAATTGCTGGTGATCGACTTGGATCTGGAGGAGGCCAGCACGCCGCCCCTGATCTTGATCAATCCGGAGATCACCGCCGCTGGAGCCTCTTGCAACACCTATGAAGAGGGTTGCTTGAGCATCCCGGGGGTGTATTTGCAGGTCGTGCGACATTCCGTGGTGGAAGTCAGCTATCGCGATGCCTACGGGCGCCCCAGGCGGCTCAAGGCGGATGGCCTGCTGGCCCGCTGCATTCAGCACGAAATGGACCATTTGAACGGCGTGCTTTTCGTCGATCGCGTCACGGATTCCCTGGCCCTCAACGACGAACTCAAACAGCACGGCTTCAAGCAAGAGGATGTGCAACCGATCCGCTGAAGCCCATGCCCATGAAACCCCTTGCGGGCCTTTGTCTCGCCCTGGCCTGCGTCCTTGGCATTGCCGCCACGGGTTCCGTCTTTGAGATTGCCTATGGCGACCCCGACCTGGGGTTGTCCACCACCCGCCTGATTCTTTGGACGAGCCTGCCGGGCTGCCTGCTTGCCCTCTGGCTGGCGATCCGCATCAACCGGCCCGCCTGATCGGTGCCAGCTGGCCAGCCTTCCCCCGCCCGGGGCTCCCGCCGGGGGGGCTGCATAGCATGGCTGGATTGTATTGGTGTTTGTGGTGCTGACCCCTTCCCTGTCTCGGCACGGTTTGCGTGTTGGCGGCCCGCTCCTGGGTCTGGCCGTCTCCCTGAGCGCCGTCACCGGGGTTTCGCCAGCCTCCGCCCAATCCCTGTTCGGCGCCGGGGAGGTGGACCAGAGTCGCTTCCTGCTGGTGGCGGCGCCGATTGGCAGCACGGGCGAGCGGTTTCAACTCAACATCTATGAGCAGCTGAAGGCCACCCGGCCCTGCTTCGCCGTTGGAGAGGGCAAGCCGGCCGCGGTCAATCCCCTGCTGAGCACGTTCGACTTCACGGGAATCTGCGGCCGCTTCATCGACGCCAACGGCTATTCCCTGCGGATAGGCGGCAGCGATCTGGCCACCTCTTATCGCCTCAGCGTGGTGAAAGAAGGGCGGGACATGCTGTTGGTGGCCCGTCCCACCACGGCTAGCGCCCAGGGGGAGTTGGTGGTGGCCCGGGCCGGCGGCTTGGCATCAGGATTTGTGAAATTGGAGCTGGAGCCGGGCTGGCGCCTGATGCGCCGACAGTTTGGCGGACGGTCCCTTGGCCATGTCTATGTCTACAG
Organism: Cyanobacteriota bacterium; assembly: GCA_046317475.1. Lineage (GTDB taxonomy): Bacteria > Cyanobacteriota > Cyanobacteriia > PCC-6307 > Cyanobiaceae > Cyanobium. Next base: position 1,707 of record JBKCVY010000321.1, read on the forward strand.
CGAAACCTGGCCCGGCTCCAGCGCCGCCCAGCCGGCCTCCCCCCAGCCAGTGGCCCCCCAATGAGCGTGGGAGCGGGTGAATCGTGTTTGCTAGGATAATTGGCTGTTTGTGATCCGCAGCCCGTTTATGACCCAGGTCACCGTCGGCGAAAACGAGGGCATTGAGTCGGCGCTGCGCCGTTTCAAGCGCCAGGTGTCCAAAGCAGGGATCTTCGCCGACCTCAAGCGCCTGCGTCACCACGAAACCCCGGTTGAGAAGTACAAGCGCAAGGCT
>JBKCVY010000322.1:0-9065 GCA_046317475.1 Cyanobacteriota bacterium
CCGATGACATGCCCGCCCACATCCGCACCGCCCTCACCAGCACCAGCCTGACCCTCAGCTTCCAGCACGGCCGGCTGGTGCTCGGCACCTGGCAGGCGGTCTATCTGTGGGAGCACCGCGCCCGCCCCCATCGCCGCACCCTCTGCCTGCATCTGGTCGGATCGTCGGAGCCGTAGCGCCATGGCTCGCGAGCGCCAACCGCTCCACTGGCGTTCGCTGCCCAAGGGCCTTGGGCTGGCCCTGGCGGCTGGCGGATCGGCCCTGGTGGCCGCCACCTGGCTCGTGGCCCAGCTCAGCTGGCAGGGGCGCGTGCGTGCCCTGGAGGCGGAACTGGACCTGCTGCGACGCACCCGTCAGTTCGATCTGCCCCAGCTGCTCAACGATCTGCAACGGGTCGCCGGACCCGCCGCCGACCGCCTGGCCCTCCAAACCCTGCGCGAGCGGCAGGCCCAGCTCGAACGCGACCACAAGGCGGCCCTCGCCGCCCTCCAGGCCCTGCGCCGCGGCCGCCGCCTGGAGGAGCGCTTCACCCTGCCGGCAGGCGCCTCCAAAGAACTGCTGGAGGGCAAGGCACGCCTGACCCTGGAAGCGGCGGAGGGCAATGGGGCCCGCGTCAGCCTGGCTGGCGCGCCCGCCAGCCTCTGGCGACCCGGCGACTTCCGGGACCTCAACTTCGGAGGCGGCACCTACCGGCTCACCTTGGAGGAACGGCCGGACGGCATGGACGGCAAAGCCACCTTCCGCCTGGATGCCCTGCTCGACTCCGTGGTGCCCTTGCCCCCCATCCCTTGAGCATCCGAGCGCAACAGCCCAGCCGCCAGGCAAGAATGGATCGCCGCCAAGCCGTCGCCATGGCCGCCCTTCCCCTATCCGCCGCGGAGATCGCCGATCTCGCCACCAGTCTGCCCACCTGGACGCTGGTGGACGGCAAGTTGCAACGCCAGTTTCGCTTCGCGGATTTCTCAGAAGCGTTCGCCTTCATGACCCGTGTGGCTCTGCTGGCGGAAACGCTGGGCCACCATCCGGAATGGAGCAATGTGTGGAATCGGGTGACCATTTCGCTCATCACCCATGACACCGGTGGCCTCTCCAACCTGGACGTGGATCTCGCCCGGCGCATTGATGCCCTTGCCGGATGAACCCGCACCGTCAGGGCTGGACCTTGCCCGGTGGATCAGGAGCGGGGCCCGCGCCATAGGCGGTAGCGGGCCTTGATCCATCGCAACACGGAGAGGGGAACCCATTCATTGACCAATCCCCTGAGAACAATGTAAACATTATTCTGCCGAGCAAAAGCCAATATATTGACGACAACAATCCAAGGTCGGAGCGTATTTTTTATGGCTTGTTGTCCAAAGATCTGCCGGACTTCCCTCTCAAATCGCTGTTCATCTTGGCGAACGATTTCGGCATAGGCTTCGAAATCCTGATAGCGGCGCCCATGGTCCTGCAGGCAGGAGCGAATGGTGGAAAGGATCGCCTCCACATCCAGTTGGCCCAGGTCAAATTTATAGCCCTCGGGGATTGGAATATCCTCGGCATTACAGGCCGCACCCGCCAAGCCAACAAGCACACAACATCCATTGACAACCGCCTCCCTTGGTTGTCGATCCTTACCAGGATGGCTACCAAAATCAACATACACCTTTCCCTGTCGCATGGCTCGCGCGTGCTCTCTCCTGAGCAAGCCGGCGAGAGCCATCCACTGGATCGAGGGATCGGCCTCTATCAGGCGCTGGATGTAAGCGGTGGCACCTTTGACAGGGGTGTAAAGAACACGTTGATGCTTGCGTTCAGCTCTGTCACGCCGCAGATAAATCTCATTTAAGTAATCAGTAAGATAGAAAATATCTGCGACGCCCTTTTGCTTCAGAAATGAATAGGCATATGCACTCTGCACAAAGTGGGCAACCGGACGGGAGCGACGGGCGGAAAAATCAAATTGACGGCTCAATGTTTCATGGAAATCAACACTCAACCACCACAGGGCCTTTTGAATGTGTTGGTAGGCATCAAGCCCCGTAGGATTAACCTCTGTCGCAATGAGAACATTATCGGAATGATCAACAACCTTGTGAATAAATGATGCATCGTAATGCCTATATTGCAACAACACCGGGTTGTTCACGGCAGGCACGGGAACGATAAAAGCCCGATGACCAAATCGACGCAGTTTATCCACCAATTGGTGTACAGCCTCGATCCCGCCCGTCACGATTCGGGAAGGGCAGAGAACATAGATCACCGTGTGACGATCAATGCGCAACATTCTTAGCCGTCTCCCAATGCACAGTGTCCCTCGTGCCCAGTCTCAGTCCCCAGCGGCGTGGGAATTGGCGAAACATCTGGGCCACGCCGAGCGGTCGCCGATGCCCCTGAAGGGCGCAACACCAGGAAAAATCATTGGAAGTGAACAGAGAAAGATAAATTCAATTCTGAGTATCAATTATGGCCCATCCCCCGCATTCTTGTCAATTTGGCGGTGCCGACAGCCAAGCGTAAGGCTGGGAAGCAAGCGACCGAAACGCGGCTTAATTATGGGGCTCCAGGCACGGCCATTGCGACGACGCCTGGACGACGAAACCATCGTGACGAAGCCTCCCGAACAGTCACCAGCCTGGCGGCGGGCGAACGCCCCTGCCCTGGAACGCCCCGCGCCGCTGGCACCGGGGACAGGCACGGCCGTGCCCCAATCCATCGAATGTCTTCCAGATGCTGGCGCGCCTGCCAGTCGCCAGTGGCGAGGCCCCTTTCGGCGGCCCGCTCCGAACCGGTTGGCACGGGCATGAAGTGGTCTGTAGCAAGATTGTCCCCACACCCCACCCCCGCCCCTATTGGCTGGGACAAGTCTCTCCACGAACGGCCATGCCCTCTCCAGCCCGTCTTGCGGCCATGCACTCCATCCTGGAGCGGCAGTCCGTCACCGTGGAGCCAGCCGCTCCCGTGGAGGCCCTCTGGTCCAGCGATGTCTTCGGCTTGGAAACCATGCGCTCCAGTCTGCCGAAAGACGTCTTTCAATCCATCCACCGCTCCATCCGCCACGGCAGCAAGCTGGACCTCAATGTGGCCGACACCGTGGCCCAAGCGATGAAGGAGTGGGCCACGGCCCGCGGCGCCCTTTACTACGCCCACGTCTTCTACCCCCTCACCAACCTCACGGCGGAAAAACACGACGGGTTCATCTCCCCCCAATCGGATGGCAAGGCCATCGCCGAGTTTTCGGGCAAGTTGCCGGTGCAGGGGGAACCCCCCGGGTCCTCCTTCCCCACTGGCGGCCTGCGCACCACGTTCGAGGCGCGGGGATACACCGCCTGGGATGTCACCAGTCCCGCCTGGCTGATGCGCACCGCCAATGGCGTCACCCTCTGCATTCCGACAGTTTTTGTCAGCTGGACCGGTGAGGCCCTCGATAAAAAAACCCCCCTGCTGCGCTCCAACGCCGCCATGAATCGACAGGCCCAGCGCCTGTTGCGGCTGCTGGGGGAAACGGACATCGCGCCGGTCAATTCCAGTTGCGGCGCCGAACAGGAGTATTTCCTCGTGGATGCCGCCCTCGCCGCCCTGCGGCCCGACCTGCAACTGGCTGGACGAACGCTGTTCGGGGCGCCACCTGCCAAGGGCCAGCAGTTTGATGACCACTACTTCGGCGCCATCCCCGACCGCGTTCAGGTCTTCATGCAGGATGTGGAGCTGCAGCTCTACCGCCTTGGCATTCCGGCCAAAACCCGCCACAACGAAGTGGCACCGGGACAGTTTGAAATCGCCCCCTATTTTGAGGCCGCCAATGTCGCCACCGACCATCAACAACTGATCATGACCGTGCTCAAGAGCACGGCCAAAAAACACGGTTTCACCTGCCTGCTGCATGAAAAACCCTTCGCTGGCGTCAACGGAAGTGGGAAGCACGTCAACTGGTCGATCGGCAACGCAACCCAGGGGAACCTCCTGGATCCAGGCAAAACACCCCACGCCAATCTTCAATTTCTGCTCTTCTGCGCGGCCGTGATCCGTGGCGTGCATCGCTATGGACCTTTGATGCGCGCCGCCATCGCCACCGCCAGCAACGACCACCGCCTCGGCGCCAATGAGGCCCCGCCCGCGATCATCTCGGTCTATCTGGGCAGCCAGCTCGAAGATGTGTTCAACCAAATCAAAAGCGGTCGGCTGGAAGGCTCCGCCCAAACCGCGCTGATGTCCCTAGGCGTCGACACCCTGCCGGATCTGAACCGCGATCCCGGAGATCGCAACCGCACCTCGCCGTTTGCGTTCACCGGCAACCGCTTCGAGTTTCGCGCCGTGGGATCGGGCCAGTCGGTGGCGGGACCGCTGGTGGTCTTGAACACGATTCTGGCTGATTCCCTCCAATGGCTCTCTGACCAGCTGGAACCCCAACTCGGCGGCGGCGCCCCCCTGGAGGAGGCGGCCTTTTCCGTCCTCAAGCGCACTATGGACGACCATGGCGCGGTGGTGTTCGGCGGCGATGGCTATTCCAGCGAATGGCACCGCGTCGCCGTGGACGAGCGGGGCTTGGAAAACCTGCGCACTAGCGCTGACGCCCTGCCCGTGCTTGAGCGGCCAGAGACCCGCGACCTGTTCGAACGGCAAGGCGTGCTCACTCCCCTGGAATTGGAGAGCCGTTTCGAGGTCTACACCGAGCAATACATCCTCGCCATTGAGGTGGAAGCTCGCCTGGCCCTGCGCATCGCCCGCACCCAGATCTACCCGGCGGTGATGACCCACCTGGAGCGGCTCGCCCGCTCCCTTCGGGATCAGGAAGCCCTGGGCCTGACGGTGGATCACACCCTCCTCCAACAGGCCGCCAGCCTCAACCAACAGCTCCTGTCCACCTGCACGGCCCTGGAGCAGGCCATCCAAGCCCCCCCCCACGACCTCCATGGCCATCTGCGCCACTGCGCGGACAGCCTGTTGCCCCTGATGGGTGAGCTGCGCGCCGCGGCGGATGGGCTGGAAACGATCGTCGATGACGACCTCTGGCCCCTCCCCACCTACCAGGAACTCCTCTTCCTTCGTTGACGCGGGGGCCGGCCCCCCGGCCGGTGGAGCTGGCGCTCAGAACAGCGCCAACCAGAGCAGGTCCGCCCCCAGCGAACCCGCGGTGACAGAAAGGGGCGACGGTCCGCCAGCGGCGCCCCCGAACCCCAAACCATCCCCTTGGGCCAGGGCCAGGGTCCCCTCGCCCATGGCTGGGACGCCGGCGGGTCCGGCGAGGCCCGCCGCCCCACGGAGCTGAATCGCGCCCGAGATCATCTGGATCCAACCCCCCTGCCCCGGGGGCGAGGGAACCGGCAAGGTGGCGTTGGCGGGGACCGATCCCCGCCAGACCCGGGCCTGTCGGTGGATCGTCAAGGCGCCTGAGGAGCCCACGGGGTCGAGAAGGAGCGTCCAACCAGGGCTCTGGGGGAACGGTTTTTGGGCATAGGTCGGGGGCAGCCCGCGGCAATCGGGTTCGATCCACACCTGCAGCAACCGGCAGGCCCCCTCGCCGCCGTTGATCTCGCTGTGCACGATGCCGGTCCCGGCGCTCATGCGCTGCACTTCCCCGGCCCGCAGCACTGCCCGATGGCCGATGGAGTCCTCATGGTTGAGCTGGCCCTCCACCATCACGGTGATGATTTCCATATCGCGGTGGGGGTGCGGACCAAACCCCTGGCCGGCGGCGATGGTGTCGTCATTGATCACCAGCAAGGGCCCAAAGCCCCTCCAAGCCGGATCGAAATGGGACGCAAACGAAAAGCTGTGCCAACTGTCGAGCCAATCCAGGCGGCTGTGAAACCGCTCCGCCGCGGGACGGAACAGCCAGCCGGAGGGGTGGGGTGGGGACGCGGTCATCGACGGCAGGCACCATGGGACGGGAGGTTGGAGGCACAGCCTGTCATGGGGCGATCAGGAACAACGGGCCAGCGCCTGCGGCTGGCGTGGCTGGTGTCCTTGGCCGGGGCGCTCTTGATGGTGGGCTGGCTGGCTCGTGGGGCGATGCCGGAGCGCCTGTTGGCCCAGCAGGACGACGACGGCGCGCCCCTGGACGCCCGGCACCTGGCCCTGGTGATCAATGCCGCCGATCCCCTCAGCGAGGCCATTGGCAGCCGCTACATCCGGAGCCGCCACATGAAACCGGCGCAAGTGATCCGGGTGCGGTTCCCCCCCGGACAAACCTCCCTCTCCGCAGCGGCGTTCCGCGGGCTGTACGAACAGGTGCGGCGACAATCCCCACCCCAAACCCAGGGTTACGTGCTGGCTTGGGCGGCACCATGGCGCGTGGACTGCGTGTCGATCACCAGCGCGTTCGCCTTCGGGCGCATCCGCGCGTCCTGCCGCGACACCTGCCGGACCACCCCCTTGAACCCCTACTACGCCCGTGGCGATGTGCGGCGGCCCTGGACAACGCTGGGCCTGCGTCCCTCCATCCTGCTGGCGGCCACCACCCCGGAGGCCGGTCGCGACCTGATTGCCCGCGGCGTGGCGGCGGACGGCACGGCCCCCCCCGGCACGGCCTATCTCCTCAACACAAGCGATGGGCCCCGCAACCGGCGCGCGGCCGCCTACCTCGATCTGCTGGAGACCGCGGCGCCGGGGTTTCAGGTGCGGCTGCTGCGGGGGGATGGGCTGCGGGGAGCCCGGGACGTGATGCTGTATGCCACCGGGGTGAAGGTGGTGCCCGATCTCACCAGCAACCACTTCCGACCCGGGGCGATTGGGGACCACCTCACCTCCTTCGGCGGCATGCTCACCGGCCCGTCGGGCACCGCCGCCGATGGGGGCAATGGGCAGATGAGCGCCCTGCGCTGGTTGGAAGCCGGCGCCACGGGCAGCTACGGCACGGTGGTGGAGCCCTGCAACCACCCGGCCAAATTCCCCAACCCGGGCCTGCTGCTCAGCTACTACCGGCGCGGCGACACCCTGCTGGAAAGCTACTGGCGCAGCGTGGCGATGCCGGAACAGGGGGTTTTCATCGGGGAGCCTCTGGCACGGCCTTGGGGACCCCGCCGCAGTGGATCCTCCCGGCCGGAGGCACGGGCCAACCCCTGAGCGTGGGCCTCAGGTGTACTCGCCGGGGAGGTCGTTTTTGCGTACCGTCACCCGTTCAAACCGTTGGCCCGACACCCGCAGGAGCTCATCTCCGGAGAATTCATAGCCGCCGCGCAGGGCGATCTGGGCCACATCGTCGGCGGTGGCGGCGGCCAGCACCTCGCGCTTCAGGGCCTCATCCCGTTGCATCTGAGCCAGGAAAGCCTTGAGCTGATCTAGAGACATGGCGGTCCATCCTCCCGTCCAATCCTGGCCCAATCGTGACAGACCCGGCATCCCCCGTCCGGCGGGGAGCCGGGGGGAGCAGGAGCCAGAATGGGGCCCTGGATCCTCCGCCCGGCCGTCTCAGCCCACCCGCCGCCATGACCGTCGCCCCATCCACCGCCCAACCGGCCACCCCCCCGTTCCCTTCAGGGCCCTCCAACTCGGACGTCCTGCTGGGAATGGGGGAGGACCTTCAGCACCGGTTGCGCTTGGCCGCCGCCGCCAGCGGCATGACCCCGGCAGCCCTCATCGAGCAGTGGCTGCGCGAAGGATTGGAACGGTTCGAGGCCCGCCAGCCCCTGGAGGATCCCGATGGTTCCGGCCGCTGCTCCCTGCGCACGGGCACCTGCTCCCTCGGTCCGGTGCCCTTGCCGGTGCAGCAATAGGGGGCTAACTGCCCGGACGGAAGGAGGGCTGACCCCCAGCGCTCACTGACCCCCAAGCGCTCACTGGTCCCACCAGCGAAGCAAATTGCTGTAGCTGCGGCTGATCAGGTCGAAAATCTCCCCCTTGCCCTCCTGGGCGAACAGCATGCGGCGGGCCGTGTCCAGCTCAAACAGCAGCTCCCGCTGCTCCCCATGGCGGATGCGGCTCTCCATCCATCCCACCGCCACCACCCGCTCCCCCTGGCTGACCGGCTCCACCTGGTGCAGGCAGGTGCTGGGGTACACAATCGCCTGTCCGGCCCGCAGACGAATCCGCTCCTCGCCGGAGGGCGTGTCCAAGAGCAGATTCCCTCCTGCGTAATGGTCAGGCTCCGTCAGGGCGAGGGTGAACGACAGATCGGCGCGGCCATCCGCCATCCAGGCATTGTCCACATGGCGACCGTACCCCTCTCCCGTCCCCATGCGACTGAAGAGGAGGCCATGGATGCGCCGGGGAAAGGCCGCCGCCCGCACCAGGGGGTGGCTCTCTAGGGCCCCCACCACCTCCGCCTCCAGCTCCCGGTGCAGGGAGGTGGCGCGATCCAGTTGCCGATTGCGCTTCACCGTCCGGGCATGCCAGCCCGCCGTTTCCTCCCCGGCCCGCCAAGCCTCGGCCGGGGCGGCGCGCAACCGAGCCAGAAGCCGCTCCGCGTCGTTTGGAGACAGTAGGGGCTCAAGCAGGAAGTGCATGGGGGTGGTGCCGCGGCGCGCCATGACCTTGAAGCATGAAACAGCCGGCAGTCGGCGCTCCGCCACCGAAAGATTTGGAAACCGCCAGAAGATCCGATGGGGCGTCAAGCGGCGCGCAACACTTTGTTGCGCCATGATGGGCGGGTCAGCGCCAGCCCATCGGCCCCCATGACGTCCCTTACCGAAGCCGGGGTTGCGGAGATCGCTCCCCGCGTCCCCGCGGAGTCCCCCTGGCGCCAAGCTTGGTACCCCGTGGCCTACCTGGCCGATCTCGACCCGGCCAAGCCCACGCCGTTCACCCTGCTGGGGGACGATCTGGTGCTGTGGTGGGATCGAAGCGGCGAGCGGTGGCGAGCCTTTGCCGATGTCTGCCCCCACCGACTCGTTCCCCTCTCCGACGGACGGCTCAACGGGGCTGGCGAACTGGAATGCCCCTACCACGGCTGGACCTTCCGCGGCGATGGCCACTGCACCGCCATCCCCCAAGCCAGCTCTGACGAGCAAGCCTCCTGTCTGAACAGCCCGCGGGGGCGTTGCCGCACCTACGCCACCGCGTCGGGCCAGGGCTTGCTCTTTGTGTTTGCCGGCGACCCCTCCCGCAGCGAGAGCGTGCCCTTGCCCCTGGTGCCTCCCCTGGAG
>JBKCVY010000323.1:0-4225 GCA_046317475.1 Cyanobacteriota bacterium
CTCCAGCACCGCGTCCCGAGGGAGTCGCAGGGTGCGACCGCGAACATTGAGCGCAACGGTGTCCGCGTCGCGTCCGAGCAGCAGACCGCCGCGACTCCGTGGCCCGTCTCCCTCGGGACGGAGACGCACCTCCACGGGAAAGCCGCGGAAGCTGGTGAAGTCGCGGTCGGTCCGCAGGACATCGCCCACCCCGGGGCTGCTCACCTCCAGCACATAGGCCGAATCGAGCAGGGCAGCCGCCTCCAAGGCCTCCCCAAGGGGACCGCTGAGGGCCGCGCAGGCGTCCAGGGTGACATCCTCCCCGTCAGCCCGCTCCACCACCACCTGGAGCGTGGGCGGGAGGTGGTGGGCCAGGAGACGCACCTCCCTGACGCGCAATCCCATCGGCCCAGCCACCTGGCTGGCCAGAGCGGTGAGGGGTGGAATCAGCGGATGGGACAAGGCGCCGTGGCGGTGGAACAGCCGCCAGGTCGCAGTTTGAACACTGCCCTCATCACGACGGTTGCCAAAAGTGAAGCTCCAAAGACAGACCTTGAGCACGCGTGGCGCGTCGCCCAGGGCCAGGAGCTCAAACGAGCGGCCGTGTGAGAGGGGAATGCCCGGCGGGCACACCGACAGCCTAGGGGATCGGCTCCTGGCCACCGCTGGCCGGCGGGGACGGGGAGAAATCAAACACGGGGGCCTCGGCGTAGTAATCGCTGACCGTCACCTCCCCCCGCAGGGAGCTGTCTTGGTTGATGCACTGCGCGCACTGCTCCGGGCTGCGCAAGTACTGGCAGACCCGGGCCCAAAGCTTGGCCCGGGTGCCAGGTGCTCCCTGGCTGAAATGCACCAGATCCACACCGCCAGCCATGCCCTGGATTTCTACCGTGCAGAGGCTGCAGCGCCGCCGCGTGCCGGGGGGGATCGAAGCCATAGGCGCCCAAACTCTCGCAGAACCTTAAGGTGGGTTGGGGGTTTGGACACCAACACGCCTCCAATTTGATGAACATCCTTCAACTCAGCGACCCCCACCTCCTCGCTCATCCCGCGGGACGGATCGCTGGCCGTCAGCCCGCCAACGCCCTGCGGGTGGGCTGGCGCAAGGCTTTTGACACTTTGGCCGCGGAAGGGGTGGGGGTGGATCGCCTTCTGCTCAGTGGCGACCTGTGCGATGACGAAAGCTGGGGTGGCTACGTGGCGCTCCGTGACGCCCTGGGGGAATGGGCAGGCCCCATCGACCTACTCGCCGGCAACCACGACCATCCGGCCCTGCTGCGGGCGGTGATGGGCCGGCGGGCCCGCATCGCTCCCGTCGCCCTCGACCTGGGGCCCTGGCGCCTGCTTCTGCTCCACAGCCATCGCCCCGGACAGCCCGCGGGATGGTTGGGAAAGCGCCAGCTCGCCTGGCTGGAGGAGCGTCTCCAGAACACAGAGCGCGGTGCGCCAGGGGCGGTGCTGGTGGCGGTGCATCACCCGCCGCTGGCGATCGGCGATCCGGCGATGGATCGCATCGCCCTCCAGGATGGCCCCGAGCTGCTGGACCTGCTGGGCCGGTCCAGGGGGGTGCGGGCCCTGGTCTTCGGCCATGTCCATCAGCACTGGCAGGGGAGCCTGCCGGGCCGTCCGGAGGTGCCCCTGCTGGGCTGTCCCTCCACTCTGCGGGCCTTTGGACCGGTGCAACCCTGCCCCCTGGGCCAGCCTGACTGGCCAGGGGGACGGCTGCTCACCCTGCTCCCGAATGGGGAAATCCGGCAGCGCCTGTTGCGCTGGCCCGTGCCGGAATCCCACTAACTTTTGAGGTTCGTGCCTGGAGGGCTTCCTCCCCTGAAACGCCTCTTCCGCCAGCTGGGTGGCCTGCTCCTGCCCCTCTTGCTGGTGCCCCTCTTCTGGCTGCAACCCTGGCGCGCCACGCTGGCGGAAGCTGTGCCCCTCCAGGCCGCGGATCCCAGCCCCGTCCTCCCCTCAGCCCCGCCCAGGGGCGAGGGCGACCTGGCGCCCCCACCCCTGCTCCAGGAGCTCGGCGCCCGGGCCGCCCTCGCCGCCCCTGCCAGTCCCCACAGTTTTGTGGCCGACGCGGTGCGTCGGGCGGGGCCGGCGGTGGTGCGCATCGACACGGAACGCAACGTTGCCCGTCAAGCCTTCGATCCCGCCCTGCTGGATCCGCTCCTGCGCGACCTGTTCGGGGATCCTTCCGGCAGCATGCGGGAGCGGGGGCAGGGTTCCGGGGTGGTGATCGACGCCAGCCGGGGCCTGGTGCTCACCAACGCCCATGTGGTGGATGCCGTCGACTCGGTGGAAGTCACCCTGGCGGATGGCCGCCAATTGGATGGGGCCGTGGTGGGAAGCGATCGGGTCACCGATTTAGCCCTGGTGCGCATCCCGAGCAAAGGCAAGCTCAGCGCGGCTCGCCTGGGGGATTCCGAGGCCCTCGAGGTGGGCGACTGGGCCATCGCCCTGGGCAGCCCCTACGGATTGGAGCGCACGGTCACCCTTGGCATCGTCAGCAGCCTCCACCGGGACATCAACAGCCTGGGCTTTGCGGACAAGCGACTGGATCTCATCCAGACTGACGCCGCCATCAATCCCGGCAACTCCGGCGGTCCCTTGATCAATGCCAACGGGGAGGTGATCGGCATCAACACCCTGGTGCGGTCGGGGCCGGGGGCGGGGCTTGGCTTCGCCATCCCCATCAACCTCGCCCGCCGGGTGGCCGACCAGCTCGCGGCCGGCGGCACGGTGGTGCATCCCTACCTGGGCCTGCAACTGGTTCCCCTCACCGCCAGGGTCGCTCGCGACAACAACCGGGATCCGGATGCCCTGGTGACCTTGCCGGAACGGGATGGAGCCCTTGTGCAAAAGGTGCTGCCCGAAAGTCCCGCCGAGACGGCCGGCTTGAAGCGGGGGGATCTGGTGGTGGAAATCGCCGGCCAGCCCGTGCGCAACCCCTCCGCCCTGCTCCAGCAGGTGGAGAAGGCCCAAGTGGGCCAACCCCTCCCCCTCAAAGTGGTGCGGGGCCCTCGGGAGCTGCAGCTGTCCATCAAGCCCGCCGCCCTCCCCGCGCCGACGGGCTGATCCCGGCGCTTTGCTACGTTCGCGCCCCTTGCCGCCCTACGCCTGCCATGACGGATCTGCAGACCCAAATGAAGCAGGCCGTGGCCACCGCCGCCGTCGCCCAAATCCAGGACGGCATGGTGCTGGGCTTGGGTTCGGGATCCACGGCCGCGTTGATGATCAAGGAGCTCGGGGCGAAGATCCGACGGGGTGAGCTGCGGGACATCGTGGGGGTCACCACCTCCTTCCAAGGGGAGGTGTTGGCCGCGGAGCTGGGCATCCCCCTGCGCAGCCTGAACGCCATCCAACGCATTGATTTAGCCATTGACGGCGCCGACGAGGTGGATCCGTCCCTCCAGTTGATCAAGGGGGGTGGAGCCTGCCATGTGCAGGAGAAGCTGGTGGCCTGTCGGGCCGATCGTTTTGTGGTGGTGGTGGACGCCACCAAGCTGGTGGAGACCCTAAACCTGTCGTTTCTCCTGCCGGTGGAGGTGCTCCCCGGAGCCTGGCGTCAGGTGAAGGGCCAACTGGGGGAGATGGGGGGCGAGGCTGAGCTGCGCATGGCCGTGCGCAAGGCGGGCCCGGTGGTGACCGACCAGGGCAATCTCGTCCTGGACGTGAAGTTCAACGGCGGCATCACGGATCCCGCTGGCCTGGAGAAGGCGATCAACAACCTGCCTGGCGTCCTGGAGAATGGACTCTTCGTCGATCTCACCGATCAGGTGCTGGTCGGGGAGATCGTGGAGGGGGTGGCCACCGTGCGGGACGTGAACCGGGGCTGAGGCGCGACCTGCATCAACCCCCATCCTCCCCGTCCAACCGGCAGCGCACTGACTCCGCGTGGCTGTGCAGCCCCTCAGCGCGGGCCAGCTCCATCACGGCCTCAGCCGTGGCGGCCAAGGCTTCCCGGTTGAAACAAACCAAGCTGGTGTGGCGCAGGAAGGTTTCCACCCCCAGGGCGCTGGCGAACCGGGCCGTGCCGCCGGTGGGCAGGGTGTGGTTGGGGCCGGCCAGGTAGTCGCCCACGGCCTCCGGAGTGAAGGGTCCTAGAAAGATGGCCCCCGCGTGATGGATGCGGTTGGCCAGGGCGTCCGGATCCTCCACCAGCAGCTCCAAGTGTTCGGGCGCGAAGGCGTCGCTCAAGCGGGCCGCCTCCTCCAGGTCGGCGCAGACCACGATCAGGCCCCAGTCC
>JBKCVY010000324.1:0-6139 GCA_046317475.1 Cyanobacteriota bacterium
AGGTGATCGGACGGGGGTTGTCACTCATGCCGCCATCCACCGCGAGGTAGGTGCGTCCCTCGGGAATCACCTTGCGGCTGCCAAGGGTGTAGAGGGTGAGCCCCGCCGGTCCGATGAGGGAACGGCCGGGTTCGCACAGCAGACGGGGAAGATCCAGCCCCCGCTGGTGGCAGGCCTCCGCTACGGCTCCGGCCACCACCTCCACCCAGCGCTGGATGGTGGGGGGGCTGTCGGAGGAGACGTAGCGGATTCCCAGGCCGCCCCCCACGTTGAGATCCCGACAGGGGTGTCCCATGGCGCGTGCCATGGCCAGGGCCTCGGCCATGACGCCGGCCAGGTCGCGATGGGGCTGCAATTCAAAAATCTGGGATCCGATGTGGGCATGCAGGCCATCGACCAAAGCCCAAGGGCAGGACGTCAAATGGCGCAACACCGTCTCGAGCTGGTCGGGATCGAAACCGAACTTGCTGTCAAGGTGACCCGTTCGAATGTACTCATGGGTGTGGCACTCGATGCCGGGTGTAAAACGCACCATCAACCGCACAGGCGAGGGATGGGAGGGAGCGATGCTGGCCAGGTGTTCAAGATCGAGCCAGTTATCCACCACGACCGTGACTCCCTCCTTCACCGCCAGTTGCAATTCCCGGAGGGATTTGTTGTTGCCATGCAGCACAATTCGCTCCGCTGGCATGCCGCCTCGCAGGGCCGTCAACAGTTCCCCCTCTGACACGGCGTCCAGGCCCAATCCCTCCGAAGCCACCAGGGCGGTGATGGCCAGGGAGCTGTTGGCCTTGGAGGCATAAACCGCCAGGGAGGGGCCTGGATAGGCAGACCGCAAGGCCTCCCGGTAGGCACCGCAGGTGGCTCGAATGGTGGCTTCGTCCAGCACGTACAGCGGCGTGCCGTAGGTCAAGGCCAGGTCGCTCAGCAGGCAGCCACCCACCACCAGCCGCCCTTTCGCGTCCAAGCGGGTGGTGATGGGAGCGATGTTGCGGTTGGGGCTCGCGACTTCAACGGGGTCTTCCCCCCAAGGCAGGCTGGTTGCCCCGGTCGGGGCCGTTTCGGGGGACGCGCCTACCGGCGCGGGGCCCGCTCCATCCGTGACGGGGGAAGTGGTGAAGGCTGGCATGCGGCCCCAGGCGCGAATCTCTGGGGGGATGCTAGGGAGGGATTGTCCCCGGGACAGGATCTTGGCCGCGGTCCATCGGGGTTTGGTGTTGCCTGCCCCCCTCAGCCGTTCTCCTTCAACCGTTCTCCCTTGACTGTCCCATCGCCCGCATTCAACCCCGCCCCTCGGCCAGTGGTGACGGCGGGGGAAGCGGCCGGTCCCCTGGCCTTGGGGAGCCTCTGTCGCCTGGGGCCGGCGGACCTGGCGGATTGCGTCAGCCTTGATCGCCAGTCCCTGGGCGGGCTCTGGACCGTGGAGCAGTGGGAACGGGAACTGGGCGAATCCCAACGGTCTGTGGTGGGGCTGCGCGAGGGCGCCCAGTTGCTGGCCTTGGCCAGTGGCTGGTTGGTGGTGGAGGAATTGCACATCACAGCCGTGGCCGTGCACCCCGACCATCGCCAGCAGGGCCTGGGGCGCCGGGTGCTGGAGGCGTTGCTGCTCATGGCCCAGCGGGCTGGCGCGGAGCGGGCCACCCTGGAAGTGGCCACCACCAATGGGGCGGCCAGAGCCCTCTACGCCAGCGCGGGCTTCCAAGAGGTGGCCATTCGTCGCAGTTACTACCGAAATGGCGACGACGCCCAGATCCAATTCAAACGACTAACGCCTTGATGTGTCGTTGTTCAGCCATTGCCGCGGACTCCATCGTCTGGCAGAGCCAGGGCTGCGGACAACGGCAGCCGTGCATACTCATGCCACTGAATCCGCCATTTGCGCCATAGGTGCCAGGCCCCATCTGGTTGCCGCCCCCATGGGTAGGAAACGCCAGGGGCCTTGTGGCTACTGGTGCCTGGCTGTGAAATCACTATTGATTGATTCGGCTCGCTTCCTTCCGAACAGGCCCAATGCGTCCCCGGAGTTCGCTGGGGTGGTGACCGACGGAGATTGGGGTGTGGATATCCACAAGGCGAGGGTGGATCCCCGTTGCCCCCTTGCGGCGTTGAGATGGCAGTGGGCGCCTTCCTTCCGCGCACAAGGCCATGTTCTCGTCAACAACACAACTCTCCCGCCATCCCTGATAAGTTGGACCAACTTGCTGAAGGCACCGCCCCATGTTCGAGCGGTTTACGGAAAAGGCCATCAAGGTCATCATGCTCGCCCAGGAGGAAGCCAGACGCCTTGGCCACAATTTTGTGGGCACGGAGCAAATCCTTTTGGGTTTGATCGGCGAAGGAACGGGCGTTGCCGCCAAGGTGCTGAAATCCATGGGAGTCAACTTGAAGGACGCCCGGGTTGAGGTAGAAAAAATCATCGGCCGCGGTTCAGGCTTTGTGGCGGTCGAAATTCCTTTCACGCCAAGGGCCAAGCGGGTTCTCGAACTCTCCCTAGAGGAGGCCCGCCAGCTGGGTCACAATTACATCGGCACGGAACATCTCCTGCTCGGGCTGATCCGTGAAGGTGAAGGGGTGGCGGCCCGGGTGTTGGAAAACCTGGGGGTCGACCTGGCCAAGGTGCGAACCCAGGTCATCCGCATGCTCGGGGAAACGGCCGAGGTAGCCGCCGGTGGGGGTGGCAAAGGATCCACAAAAACGCCCACCTTGGATGAATTCGGCAGCAACCTCACCCAACTGGCCGCCGACTCCAAGCTCGATCCCGTTGTGGGACGGCAAAATGAAATTGACCGCGTCATCCAAATCCTGGGGCGGCGCACCAAAAATAATCCCGTGCTCATCGGCGAGCCTGGCGTGGGAAAAACCGCCATTGCGGAAGGGTTGGCCCAGCGCATCACCTCCGGCGAAGTTCCAGACATCTTGGAAGACAAACGGGTGCTGACCCTTGACATCGGTTTGCTGGTGGCGGGCACCAAATATCGGGGCGAGTTCGAGGAGCGCCTCAAAAAAATTATGGAGGAGATCCGCTCCGCGGGCAATGTCATCCTCGTCATTGATGAAGTCCACACTTTGATTGGCGCCGGAGCCGCCGAGGGGGCCATTGACGCGGCCAACATCCTCAAACCAGCCTTGGCCCGTGGGGAACTGCAATGCATCGGGGCCACCACGCTGGATGAATATCGCAAGCACATTGAGCGGGACGCGGCCCTTGAACGGCGGTTCCAGCCCGTGATGGTGGGCGAGCCCTCGGTCGACGACACCATCGAGATCCTTCGAGGCTTGAGGGAGCGTTATGAGCAGCATCACCGCCTCAAGATCGCGGACGAGGCGCTGGTGGCAGCCGCTACCCTTGGCGACCGCTACATCTCCGATCGCTTTTTGCCCGACAAGGCCATCGATTTGATCGATGAGGCCGGCAGTCGTGTGCGCCTGCTTAATTCCAAGCTGCCCCCAGCCGCGAAGGAAATCGATAAGCAGTTGCGCGATGTCCTGAAGCAGAAGGAGGAGGCGGTTCGCTCTCAGGACTTCAGCAAGGCAGGTGAATTCCGCGACCGTGAAGTGGAATTGCGCCAGCAAATCCGCACCATCCTCCAGGCACGAAAGGACGATGATGATGCTGGCCAAGCGTCAGTGCTTCCCTCCGAAACGGTTGAGCTGACCACCGTTGCCGCCGATGCGCGCCCGGTTGTAACGGAAGAGGACATCGCCCAAATCGTGGCCTCCTGGACGGGAGTGCCAGTGCAAAAGCTAACGGAAAGCGAATCCGTGAAGCTGCTTAATATGGAGGAAACCCTTCATCAGCGACTGATTGGCCAGGATGAAGCCGTGAAGGCGGTTTCACGGGCGATCCGCCGGGCACGCGTCGGATTGAAGAACCCCAACCGCCCGATCGCCAGCTTCATTTTCTCCGGTCCAACGGGTGTGGGAAAAACGGAGCTCACCAAAGCCTTGGCGGCCTACTTCTTCGGCAGTGAGGACGCCATGATCCGGCTGGACATGTCTGAATTCATGGAGAGGCATACCGTCAGCAAGCTCATCGGTTCTCCTCCGGGATACGTGGGCTTCAATGAGGGGGGACAGCTCACCGAAGCGGTTCGTCGCCGTCCCTACACCGTTGTCCTCTTTGATGAGATTGAAAAGGCACACCCTGATGTTTTCAATCTTCTTCTGCAATTGCTCGAGGACGGTCGCCTGACCGATTCCAAGGGCCGGACGGTGGACTTCAAAAACACTTTGATCATCATGACCTCGAACATCGGTTCGAAAGTCATTGAGAAAGGTGGTGGCGGTCTCGGTTTTGAATTCGGCGGTGGGGATGTTGAGGAAACGCAGTACAACCGGATTCGCTCCCTCGTCAATGAAGAACTGAAGCAGTACTTCAGGCCGGAATTTTTAAATCGTCTTGATGAAATCATTGTCTTCCGTCAATTGACTCGTGAAGAGGTCAAGCAAATTGCGGAGATTATGCTCAAGGAGGTTTTTGCCCGCATGAGCGACAAGGGAATTCATCTTTCCGTTTCCGAGGCCTTCAAGGAGCGCTTGGTGGAAGAGGGTTACAACCCCAGTGACGGTGCCCGCCCCCTGCGTCGGGCCGTCATGCGCCTGTTGGAAGATTCCCTGGCGGAAGAATTCCTCTCCGGACGGCTGGGTGAGGGCGACACGGCCGTGGTAGACGTCAATGCTGAAAAGCATGTTGTTATCCGTAAGCAGGAGGCGACACCCAGCCTTCCTGAGCTGGCCGGAGTCTCAGCCTGACCCGATCGGCGCGTTGTTGGCAGCGCGTCGACCAACCTCCCCAAAGGCAACCTCCACAAAGGTAAAACCCTTGTCATCCCTCATCCGATGGCGAGGGTTTTTTGCAGCAAAGGGATTCTCTTGTTTTTTCTTGCTCGCCCGGTGCTGGTTGGTGGCATTTTGTGCTGGGTTCTGACGGGCGGAACCGGGTCTTGATGGCAGGGGCCCTCCCTGTCCATCGCCCTTGCCCAACGTCACCCTCGCGGGACCACGGTCAACGGTCAACGGGCGCCAACCTCTCGTTACGCTTGCCCCATCCCTCCTTCCCCTTCACGGGGCCCACCCCAGTGAGGGGGCCAATGGCCCCCTGGTCCTTGCCTTTCCTTCCCAATGACCGCCCCTGTGATTGCCCACAGCATCGCCCCCACCAGCGTTTTGCGCGGACAGCAGGAGTGGTCCGCGGTGGTTGAGGCCATCCAGGCCTTGGGCCGGCGGCCGATGCTGCTGGGCCGCAGCACCCCCACCCTTCCCGCGCGTCGGCGGCTGCAGGCCCTGCTGGAGCGGGAGGGCCTGGACGTTCAACCGTCTGAATTGCGCCATGACTGCTGCGAGGAGGACCTGACTCGCTTAGAGCGGGAGGTCCAATCCAGCGCTCCACGGGGCCCCCGCGACGCGATCATCGCCATGGGAGGCGGGAAAGTGCTCGACGCGGGCAAGCTCCTCGCCCACCGCCTCCAGCTTCCCTGCATCACGGTTCCCACCAGCGCCGCCACCTGTGCCGGCTGGACCGCCCTGAGCAACCTTTACACCCCAGCCGGCGCCTTTCTCACGGATGTGGCGCTGGCGCGCTGTCCCGATCTGCTGGTTTTCGACCATGACCTGGTGCGCCAGGCCCCAACGCGCACCCTGGTGAGTGGTATCGCCGATGCCATGGCCAAGTGGTACGAAGCCTCCGTGAGCAGTGCCCAAAGCGGCGATGGCCTGGTGCAGCAGGCAGTACAGCAGGCCCGCCTGCTGCGCGACCAGATGCTTCTGGATGGCCTGGCCGCCATCGAGCACCCCGGATCAGAGGCCTGGGTGCGGGTGGCGGAGGGGGCCGCTCTGACGGCGGGGTTGATTGGGGGTTTGGGCGGCGCACGCTGCCGCACGCTGGCGGCCCACGCCGTGCACAACGGCTTGACCCAGCTCACATCCACCCACGCCCACCTGCACGGGGAAAAAGTGGGCTACGGCATCTTGGTGCAACTGCGGCTGGAGGAGGTGTTGGGGGGAAACCGCTTGGCGGGTCAGGCCAGGCAGCAGTTGCTGGCGTTCTTCCGCTCGCTGCAAGTGCCCTGCGACCTGGACGACCTGGGCCTCCGGGGCGCCAGCCTGCGGGACCTGTCCCAGGTCTGTGCCCATGCCTGCC
>JBKCVY010000325.1:0-9817 GCA_046317475.1 Cyanobacteriota bacterium
GGAGCGTGTTGGGCAGCCAAGAGGTGTCACCCACCATCGGCCAGCCCAGCAGAGAGGCAGGCAGACACCAGGCTGCCCAGAACAAACCGGAAAGCCAGAGGAGTACGGCCAGCATCCAGGGCCAGCGCACCTCGCCGGCAGCGGTGGCAAAGTTCTTGGAGAAGCCCACCACCATGTCCTGGAGCCCACCCGGATACATTCGATAATCGAGCACCCCAGCACCGATGAATGCACTGACAGGCAATCCGGCCTCTTCGTACATGTGGCCCATGAACCAGTCCTCCACCACCTTGCCAGCCACAGCAGCATGCCCGCAGATGCGCTCGTAATCCGCTCTCGTGGTGGCCATGGCGGGACCGAAGGCGACACCGCATCCCGGACCCATCGGCACAGCCATCAATCCCACCAGGTTGAACAGCACCGAAAGTTGTTCATAGGGTCTTTCGGTGCGGTGGAACGGCTGAACCGATACCAGTCCGCCGAGTGCCTGCTGCGACGCCAGCAGACGCTCCAGGAAGGTGGGCTCGGGCTCTGTGTCGGCATCGAGGAATACCAACACCTCCCCCACGCTGGCCTGGACACCGATGTGTAAGGCCCAGGTCTTGCCGCACCATCCCTCCGGCAACGGGGGTGGCACCAACACTCTCACGCCCGCCCCGGTGGCGATGGCACCTGTACGATCGGTGGAATGATCGTCGATCACGATCACCTCGAGAGGTTGGAAGGTCTGCGCCCGAAGGGCCGGCAACAGGTTGGGAAGCGTGCGCTCCTCGTTGCGGGCAGGGATTAGCACGGAAACCCTCGGCTGGCCCTGCAGCCGGTGCGCGGGGAGCCGTGACAGACCCCGGCAGAGGGCCCAGCCGAGCAGCCAGCGAACCAGCAAACTGATAGTCATTAACCCCATGACTCAGCTGCGCCGGGAGTTTCTCAAGCCTATTGAGGCACACGGCAACCGGTGAGCCTCCAACGCCTCATGCCAAAGGATGGAAAAGATTCTGCTTCCCGAGATTTTGTCTTAACATAAGCGGATCTTGAGGTCTTTTCTGAAATGAGTCGGATCCTGCTCAGAGAGGACGGCTGGCTTCGCCACGGATGTCCTGGAACCCTGACGTCCTGGAGCATCCGACCCAGGATGGCGATTTCGGTTTACCCATCTTTTCTGATAGCCAGCCCATGCCGTGCCCACAGAGTCGGGTCGGAGGACAGAATGAGACTGACCTACGCTTACCATACACATGACTTCGACTCCAAACAGCACTCGAGGTATGCGTCTTCATGCAGGTTGCGAGCTTCTATTTGAGGCCACTGGTCCTTCCTCGCTGATCCTGATGCTGCGCCCTCGCAGCGGACTGGGCCAAAGCGTTGTAATAGAGAACAATATTTGCAAACCAGATCTGGAAAGCAAGGACTTCATTGATGTCAATGGCAACCTCTGCCAGCGCGTAGTGACTGACAAAGGCAGCTGTCGAATTGAAAGCACGGTCGTAGTCGACACAACCGACTATTTCGATGTAGCACCCGGCGCTGCTTTCGTGCCTGTGCATGATCTGCCGGTCTCTGCACTCCCGTTCCTGTTGCCCAGCCGTTACTGCCAGTCCGACCTGTTCAGAGAGTTTGCGCAAAAGATAACTCAGGGCAAGGTGGATGGTTATGACCAGGTCGAGGCTATACGCAGCTGGATTTACGCTAATATCGAGTATCGCTATGGCAGCAGCAGTGCTTCAACATCTGCGATTGACACTTTCCATGCAAGAGTTGGTGTCTGCCGTGATTCTGTCCATCTCGGCATCGCTTTGTGCCGAGGCCTGAGCATTCCAGCCCGGATGGTCGTTGGCTATCTGCACAAGCTTGAACCAATGGATTTACATGCCTGGTTTGAAGCCTACGTTGGAGGACGGTGGTATACATTTGATGCTACTCAGGCTCAGCCAGTCGGAAGTCGTATTGCGATTGGCTATGGGAGGGATGCGGCTGATGTCGCACTCGCTACTCAGTATGGTCCCATCAATCTCACTGAGATGAGAGTATGGGTTCATGCCGCCAAGTCATGAAGCAGTGCCCCGCGTGGCTTGCTCTCTGTCGTTGCTAGAGCCCCCCGCTAATTCGAGCGTCTCGAGCCAACCAGGCTCCATGGCAATGTGCAGTCCAGGACAGCTCTAAGCAGGCTGGGCCTCGTCTCTGTTGAGGACAAATCAATCGGTTTCACGTCATTCCCGCCAAGGGGTCTATTTATGAACAGCCCAAATTGCGCTCGACGACATATCTTAGCCAAGCAGTAGCCTGAAGCTGTAAAGATCTACATCCGGCCAAGAGTTGGGATGGTTTTTTCTTCAATGTGCCTTCCTGTGATTCCCTCGGACAACGGCAAAACCGACCCGATCGTTGTTTCCAGCACCAGCCAGCACACCTGCCCCTCCAGCTGCCCACTGGCCGGAGATCAGGGCTGCTACGCCGAAGCTGGCTTCCACACCCGGCTCCCCTCCGCCTCGACATCGAGCTCTTGCTGCTCCTTCGGGGCGGCCGCCATGAACATCAGCGCCAGGTCGCGATAGGCGGTCGTGGCCGGGCTGGCGCTCACGCCGCGGCCGATGATCCGAAACACCACGAACAGCTGAGTTGGATCCGCCGCGCAACCTTCAGGCCATCGGCTCCCTGCTCACCTGGGTGCTGGGCTGGGGGACGTCGCTTGTCCAAGACGCATTGGATCGGATGGTGGACGCAAGCTCATTGGCCTCGCCACCTTGGGGGGCTGGAATGGCAAACGGATCAACGGGTCGGCTGGCCTGCCAAACGCGCCCATCGTCCCGGCGACGGCATGACGAACGGTCACCGTCGAACCTTTGCCCTGGCTTGGGATCGGTGAAGCCATCACGGAAGGAGCCTGAGGGATCAGGCTCCCGGCGGCGATCAGTTGTCTTTGCCAGTGAGGCCTTCGATGGCCTCGCCAACGGATGCGGCGGCCTGCTGCACCTTGTCTTTCAACTGGCCAGCGGCGTCCATCAGATGGGCCTGAACTTGTTTGGCCTCTCCCTCCGCCTGCATCTGCTTGTCACCGGTGATGTCTCCGGCTACAGATTGCAACCGACCCTCCGCGTCCTTGGCGGCGGCTTTGATTTTGTCTTCGAGCGTCATGGATGTTGGGCAATGGGATGAAAGGGGGCAAGCCAAGGCCTACCCCAAGCTGAAACCTAGCCACGATCATCAGCTCAGGCCCGCTTGATAATGCGCAGCAACAAAAGCAGCAGGATCGCTCCGATGGTGGCAACCAAGATGCTCCCCAGCAGGCCTCCTCCCACAACGGAGCCGAGGCCGCTGAACAGCAGACCGCCAATCAGGGCACCAATGATGCCAATCACCAGATCACCGATCAGGCCAAATCCACCACCTTTCACCAGCAAACCAGCCAGCCAGCCGGCGATGACGCCAACCAGGAGAAACCAGAGAACATTCATGGGACGTTGCGACTGGATACTTGGGGACCAAAAACAAGCTAAGAACGCTGCTCTGTTTTGTCAGCTTGTCCATTGAACCGCGACAACCCCACCTCCTCCACATCAGCCTTGGGACTACCGATGGGGCTCAAGGTCTTCCCCACAAAAGTCACGAATCAAAACATTGCCTCCCTGCTGTGCAAGGGTCAGGGTGACAGCGTCACCGCAATCAGCGCCGGTCAAGGCGACATCGGCAACAGCTATGTCATCAGGCTGCTTCCCCTGGCCAGGTTTCCACAGTGGCGCTCGCGATGAGCAGAGCCTCAAGGATTGGTCAGGAGGCATCGGCAATCAACGCTTCAACCGCCGCATCAATGGGCCGCGGAGAATGGGCGGATATCGCCTCTGCCGTGAGAAGCAAACCCGCACCCAGAGACTCCTGGCGAACAAAACGGAAGTCGTCGTCGCTGTGATGTCCGTGAGAATTGGTCATGTTGGCCGCACGATCCGCTCACCCTTCCATGTCTCCACCTTTGTAGGCGTTGCAGGCAACGCCCGCAGGCCATCGGGACAACCAACGGGTTTGGAGCGGACAGCGGGGCGGTCCTATCCGCGGCGCGGCGGTCGTGAGCAACGTCTCGCCAAGGGCCTGACCAGCAAGGAAGCGCATGGACCCAGAACTCGGGCTAGCGATTCACCCTGCCGGGCCACCCAGGCACGGGCACGGCCCATTGTTTGGAAAACGCAAATTTCTCGCAATTGTTATTGTTACGCGGCTATGGACGGGGTGACTCATGGGGCCATCCTGATGCTTTCGCCCCATCCCGGCCATGCAGCGTCCCCACGTCCCGATCGCCGGCCTCGCCCTGCTGCTGGTCGCCAACGTCTCCGCCAGCGCCTGGGCCGCCGGAGCCTTCAGCCGCACCCTGTCGCTGCAGGGCTACAGCTTCCAGGTGAAGGCCACCGGCGAAGGCTCCCAGCAACAGCTGACCATCACCACCCGCGGCGGCAAGTTACCGATCAAGACCATCACCCAAAGTGTCGACGGCCAGGTGGTGGGGGCCGAGGTGGCGGATCTCAACAGCAACAGCTTGCCCGAGATCTATGTCTACGTGCAGGGTGCCGGCAGCGGCAGCTACGGCCAGTTGGTGGCGTATACCGTGGCCAACGGCGACCAGCTCTCGCCCATTCACCTGCAAGAACTCACTGGTGCTCCGGCCCAGGGCTACCAGGGCCATGACGAGTTTTCCGTTATTGAAGGCTGTCTGGTGCGCCGCTTCCCGATCTACAAGCCCAGCGACAGCAACGCCAAGGCGACCGGTGGCCTGCGCCAGATCTGCTACAAGCTCCGCAACGGAGAAGCCAGCTGGATCCTGCGCCCCACCAGCGTGCTTCAGTTCTGATGCCCCAGCGGCGCCTTGGCCGGCAGGCCCACCGCCCGCGGGTAGGCCTTCGGGCAGGACGCCTGGGGCACGAGGCGCACCGCGTGGCGCACGCCCCGCCCCGCCGGCAGCTCCCGTCGCTCCACCCGCTCCAGCCGGGCGCGGAGGGGCACCAGGGCCCGTTCCAGATCGGCCTGGTCGGCGGCGGACCACTGGCCGCGGTAGAGCACGGCCTGGCCCCCGGGCTTGAGCAAGGGCACCAGGTATTCGGCCACCACCGGTGCGCTGGCCACCGCCCGGGCCATGGCGCCATCGAACTGGCCCCGACACTCCGGGACATGGCCCGTGCGCTCCACCCGCTCGCGGCGCAGGCTGACCCGATCCGCCAGGCCCACCGCCTGGGCCATGGCCTCCACCGCCTCCAGCTTGCGCGCCACCGAATCCACCAGGGTGAGCTGGGCGCCGGGCAGGGCGATGGCCAGGGCCAGGCCGGGGAACCCGCCGCCGGTGCCCACATCAATCAACTTCCGGCCAACCGTGGCGTCCGCTGAGGTGGCCAGGGGCAGCCAGGGCCAGAGGCTGTCGTACACCTGGGCGATCCAGTAGTCGTCCCCCTCCACCAGGCGGGTGAGGTTGACACGGCTGTTCCAGTGCCGCAGCTCCTGCCGCAACTGCTCGAATTGGACCAGCTGCTGGGGATCCGGCCGCCAACCCAAGGCCTCCCAAACCTGGTCCAGAGGATCCACCATCCGCGTCTCCAGCGGGCCCCGACAGACGGGGAGGTTGTCCCTAGGATGCCGCACCACATCGGAGGTCACCCCAGCACGCGGGCCATGCCGTCGTCCTCCGCCCCCCACGATCCCGCCCCAGCGGCCGCGCGCGCCGAAGCCCCGTCCCTGTACGCGCTGCTGGGGGTGACCCCCACGGCTTCGGCGGAGCAGCTGCGCCAATCCTTTCGGCGCCTGAGCAAGCTGTACCACCCCGACACCACCACCCTGCCGGCGGTGGAGGCGGCCCAGGCCTTCGCGCGGCTGCGCCAGGCCTACGCCGTGCTCGGCGATCCCCAGGCCCGGCGGCTCTACGACGGGCGGCGGCTGGCGCCGCCCCCCGGCCCCCAGCCGCGGCCGATCGCGCCTGCCTCCATCCGCCGGTCCCTCTCCGGCGGCGAGTGGTTTGCCCTGTTGCTCCTGGCCATGGCGCTGGTGTTGAGCCTGGTGCTGGGCATCGGCGTGGCCTGGGCGCGGGGGGCGGAGTTGGTGCGCTGGCCCAGCTGGTGGACCGACCTCCATCCAGCCCCCCCCGCCGGACCTCTGGACCTGGCGGCAGGCGGGGGGCGGCGGGGGACGGCGGCGGGTGGGATGGTGGAATCGACACCGACCGCCGCGCCGTTGGCGACCGCACCCCATGGCCCTTCCCCCTGAGGACACCCCCCTGTACAACCACCCGTTGCCGGCCCTGGAGGAGTGGTTGCGCGGCCTGGGCGCCCAGCAGGAGGCGCCCTACTCGGCCGGCTGGGACCTGGCCCGCGACCCCTGGACCGCCCGGATCGACCTCGAGGTGGAGGACATCAAGGTGAGTTGGCGGCAGCGGGGCAACGAAACCGTGCGTCTCTTCCCCTACGGCCTGTCGCGGGCCGACGCGGAAGCCGCCATCCTCGCTGGACCCTGATCGCCCCTGGTCCACCGGCCCCCCGCGTCCAAGCCGCTGTGGGGAATCAGAGCGCGTCGAGGGCCGCCGTCAGGGCGTCGTAGCAGCGTTGGAGCTGGGCGTCGCTGATGCCCAGCGGCGGCAGCAGATACACCACCGTCCCCAGGGGACGGAGGAACACGCCGTCGGCCAGCAGGCGCCGCTGCAGCTGCCGCCCAATCGGATGGAGATAGCCCTCCGGCGGCCCGCTGGCGGGGGGGGCCACGTCGAAGGCGGCCACCGTTCCCAGCACCCGGGGCCGCCGCACCCGCGGATGGGCCGCCAGAGGCGCCAGCAGGGCCCGGTGGCGGTCCTCCATCCCCTGGTGGCGCTCGGGCTGGTCCTCCAGCAGGTCCAGGCTGGCCAGGGCGGCGGCGCAGCCCAGGGGATTGGCGGTGAAGCTGTGGCCATGGAACAGGGTGAGCGCCGGATCGGCCCCCACAAACCCCGCGTGGAGCCGCTCGCTGGCCATCGTCACCCCCATCGGCAGGAAGCCACCGGTGAGCCCCTTGGAGAGGGCCATCAGATCCGGCCGAAGGCCCGCCAGGGACGAGGCGAACAACGCGCCCGTGCGGCCAAATCCCGTCATCACCTCATCGGCGATCAGGAGGGCGCCGGCCTGCCGCGCGCGCCGCTCCACCTCCCGCAGGAAGGCGGGCCGCACCAAGCGCCTGCCGCCCGCGCCCTGCAACAGCGGCTCCAGGATCACGGCGGCGGTGGGCGTCTCGAGCAGGGCGTCCAGCCGGGCCAGGGCCTCGGCTTCGCGGCGCTCTACGTCCCCGTCCCCCCACCAGGTGGCGGGCCAGGGCGCGCGGGCGACGCTGAACAGCAGGGGCTCGAAGGGCGCCGAGAAGAGGGAGCGCGCGCCCAGCGCCATGGCGCCCACGGTGTCGCCGTGGTAGGCGCCGTCAAAGGCGATCAGTTGGTCGCGGGGGGTGCCCTGGTTGCGCCACCACTGCCAGGCGATCTTGAGGGCCACTTCCACCGCCGTGGAGCCGTTGTCGGAAAAGAACAGCCGCTCCAGGCCCGTCAGGGCGCTGAGCCGTTCCGCCAGCCGCTCCGCCGGCGCGTGGCGGAAGTTGGCGAAGATCACCTGCTCCAGGCGGGTGGCCTGCCGGGCGATGGCGGCGGCGATGGTGGGTTCGCCATGGCCGTGGAGCGTCACCCACCAGCTGCTGATCCCATCGATCAGGACCCGGCCATCCTCCAGTTCCAGCAACGCCCCGTGGCCCGCCACCACCCGGAGGGGGGGATCCGCCGTGGCCACCTGGGTGGTGGGATGCCAAAGATTCGGATGCCAGCGGTTGGCGTGCCTGGCCAGGTCCATGAATGTTTGCCCTCAGACTTGCCATGATGAAAGGGCGTTCCGCGACCTGGGCCCTCCCCGTGGCCAAGTCCCGCCCCCCCACCCACCGCTTTCTCCCCCCCCCCGCCGATCCGCCGGAGCGCCATCGGGACTCGAGCGGTGCGCGGGACGTGTTTGCCGAGGGCCAGTGGCCGTCAATCCGGGCTTCCCTGGAGCGTCAGGGCTGGAGCACCAGCCAAATCGAGCGGCTCCACGACCATTTGCGCCAGGGCTGGCCCCTGGCCGTGGCGAAACAAAACGTCGCCGCGCTCACCCGCCAATGCCCCCTGCGCTCCCGCTCCCACGAAGCCTGAATCCCCCTGCCGCGCCCCCGTGTCAGCGACCCGCGGCCGTCACCGGCACCGCTCGGGCCGTTCCCCGGGGATGAGGGCCTCGGGACAGCGGGCCCAGCTCCGCAGCGATTCCTCAAAGTCCGTGAACAGGGTGAGGATCACCATGCACATCCCGGCCACCGCCGCGCTCACCAGCCAGTCGCGCCTGCGCATTTTCATGCCGCGAGCCTAGGCGGCAGGGCGCTGGCCAGCCATTGCTCCGCCAGCGTTTGGGCATTGAGGGGCTCCAGGGGGGGGAGCTGGGCGAGCACGGGCACGCCGCCCAGGGCCTCCAGGGTGCGGGGGTTGTCGGGGTGGAGCGGGCCATTGAGCACGAGCCCCAGCACGGGGATGGAACGGTGGCGCAGGGCTTCCAGGGACAGCAGGGTGTGGTTGAGGGTACCCAGGCCACTGCGGGCCACCAGCAGCACCGGCAGCGCCCAGGCCACCAGCTGGTCGATCTGCAGCACCGGCTCCCCGTCCCCCAGCCGCAGGGGCACCAGCAGCCCCCCCGCGCACTCCACCACCAGCGGACCCTCCACGGGCGGCAGGGCCAGGGCGGCGGGATCAATCACCACCCCCTCCCGCTCCGCCGCCCAGTGGGGCGAGACGGGGGCCTGAAAGCGGTAAGCCTCCGGCAGGAGGCGCCCGGCGGGCAGATCCAGCAGTTGCCGCACCCGCTGGCTGTCGCTGCCATCCGCCAGGCCGCTCTGCACCGGTTTCCAATAGCGGGCCCCGAGGCCCTGCACCACCAGGGCGCTGACCACGGTCTTGCCCACATCGGTATCGGTGCCGGCGATCACCAACCGCATGGCGCCTCCCCCTCCAGCGGAACGGCGAGGGGCTTGCGCGCCAGGAGCACCCACACCTCCCAGCTCAACCGCCCCCCCGCCGGCCAGGCGGCCAGCAGGCGCCGCCAGCCACCGGGCGACAGGGGCCCGTCCTGGCGGCTGGCGTCCGCCCCGATCGCCCGCAGGGCCCGCAGGGCCTCCAGCGGACCGGTCACGGCGGCAGAGGGCGGGCCGGCGAAGGTGAGCGTGCTGGCGCGCACGGGGTGCAGGCCTGCGCGCGCCACGGCGGCCCGCAGGGCGGCGGCCGGGGGGAAGGGCAGGGCGCTGCAGGGCACGCCAGCCCGCTCAGCCGCCAGGCGCCATTCGGAAAAACTGCCGGCGGTGGGCACGCTCACCAGCAGCCAGCCCCCCGGCGCCAGCGCCTCGCCCCAGCGGGCCAGCGCCTCGGCCGGCGCCTCCAGCCACTGCAAGGCGAAGCTGGAGCTGAGCAGGGCGGCGCCGCGCAAACGGGGCGGCAGGCCCTGGTTGAGGTCCCACACCAGGGGAGGGCCCGCGCCATTGCGGGCAAGGGCCTCGGGAGAGAGGTCCACCTGCAGCGGCGGGGCCGGCAGGGGCACCCGCCAAGCCGCCAGGGCGCGCCCCACCAGGCCCGTGCCGGCGCCGAGATCCGCGCAGGGTCCCTCCGGCCACACCCCCGGCCGGCGCGCCCCATGGCGGGCGGCCACCCCCGCGAGGCGCCAGGCCATCGCCCGCTGCAGGGGGGCCATCGGCTCATAGGTGGCGACACGCCGCCCGAAGGCCTCGCGCACCCGGTCGCTGAAGGGGCGGAGGGTCATGGTGGGATCGGGCG
>JBKCVY010000326.1:0-9172 GCA_046317475.1 Cyanobacteriota bacterium
GGCAGAAAGGGATTCAGACAAGGGGACACAGCAATCCCGCCAAGGACACCGTAAGCGGAGCCCCTTGGCCAGACCACTTGGGACGGACTTTAAATCAGCCCTGAAGCCTTCCCTGACGCGGTCATCGGTTCGTCGTAAACCGCTTACAATCAACTCTGGTCAAGCTCTAATTATGACAAAATGATTTAGGTTGGTTTGCGATCAGGGCAATGCAATCGTGAGTGCATTGCCCTTTCTCACTTTTTCCCATCATCGTGGCGTGGCCGGATGCTTAGCGTTCATCCGCCACCTGATGACCCGTCAGCTCTCCTTTTCCATGTGTCTGCTAATACGCCAAACTTTTCGGCTGTTTGGCCAGGGTCTCACGCATGCAGGGTCTCCACCCTCCTGACATCCCGGTCCCCCCGGATGGTTCCCGCTCCCCCGCGATCTCTGGCAAGAAAGAGCTGGCCTTGGACCCCGCAGCCCGCGACCCTGCTCGCGATCACCGCCAGGTGGGCCTCGCCCTGGGGGCCCTCGCCGCCACCATCGCCGTCTGGGCCCTGGTCTGGCCCGTGCCCACCGAAGTGGTGGGCCAGGGGGTGCTCATCCAGCCTGACGGCGCGGGCCTGCTCAACGCCCGCGCCGCCGGCCAGGTGAAGGCCCTGCGTGTGGCGGTGGGTGATCGGGTGCGCGCTGGCCAGGTGCTGCTTGTGCTTCACCTGCCCGTGTTGGAGCGCCAACTCCAGCAGCAGACGGGCAACCTTGCCCAGTTGGAACGGCATAACCGCGAGCAGGACGCCCGGGATGCCATCCGCTTAGCCGCGGCCCGCGAACGGCGGGACACCTCCCTGGCCAAGCTGGCCGTCGACCGCCGGCGCTACAGCCAGCTCCAGGCTACCTACGCCACCAAGGTCAAACAGCTTGACTGGCTCGCCCAACGGCAGGTGGTGGCGCCCCTGGCCGCCGAGGTGGTAGCTGCCGAGCAGGGTCTCACCACCGCTGGCGTTGCCCTGGATCAGGTGCGAATCAATGAAACGGAAGCCCAAAATGACTACCAGGCCGTCAAACTTGCCCTGACCTCTGATGCCCTGCAACGCCGCTTTCGCATCGCCGATCTGCGCCGCGAGCTCCAGGTGACCCGCGCCCGGCTGGCCTATGACGGCAACGTGGTGAGCGAACGCGAGGGCGTGCTGCTCGACCTGCAGGTCATTGCTGGCCAGACGGTTGCCCTTGGCCAACGGCTGGGCACCATCGGCCGGAGCGATGCCAGGGATGGCACGGCGCCGGCCCTGCAGGCGGTGGCCTATTTCACCCCGGCGGACGCGCGCCGCCTCCCCGTTGGCCTGCCCGTGGAAGTGGTGCCCCAGTGGAACCAGCGGGGGCGCTTCGGGGGCATCGACGGCACCGTGTGGCGGGTGTCCACCCTCCCCGCCACCCCCGAGGACCTCGCCACCACGACCGGCAACCCCCAGCTCGCTGAAGCCCTCACGAAGGACGGACCCGTCCTGCGCAGTGACATCCGCCTGGAGCGGGATCCACGCAGCCGCGACGGCTTTCGCTGGACCCTCTCCCGAGGCAGCCCCATCTTCCCTGTGCGCGAAGGCCTCACGGTGAGCACTCACGCCTATGTGGAATGGCGCAGTCCATTCAGCTACCTCATCCCCGGCCTGCGCTCCCTCACCGGCGGCTTCCGCCCCCGTCCCTTCGACCGTCCCCCGCTGCCGCGGCCCCTGCCCCCCCCATGAGGCGACGTTTCCCCACCGAACGGTTCCTCTGGAGCCCCCTGGCCAATCCCCTGCTGCGTCGGGAACTGCCCTGGCTCGCGGCGGAGGTGGTCCTGCTCGTCGTGCTCTGCAACGCCAATCCACCGGAGCTTTGGTTTTGGCTGGTGGTGGTGCTGGTGGTGCTGGGTTATCGAATCGAGCGCTGGTGGTCCTCCAGGCCCAATTGAAGCCGGGTTTCGATGGGCGCGTCGGGATCGCGGGGCATGGGCAGCAATTCGCGCAGCAGTTGGGCGTAGCTCAGGTTCACGCCGACGGTGGCGTTGAGACGCTGCACCAGGCTGCTGATCAACCTCTCCTGGGTGATGGACAAATCCACCTCATTGGACAGCCCCAAGCTGTAGCGCAGGCGGATGTCGCGGAAGGCCTCTAGCGCCGCTGCCACGCCCCGCTGGGCTGAAGCGAGCTTGGCCAAGCTGGCCTCATGCTGCAAAAAGGCCTGCTCCAAGCGCAGGCGAATGGCCTCCCGCACACGAGCGTGGTCCTGCGCTAATGCCCGCTGGCGCCGCTCCAAACTCTCCGCCTGGCCCGCCGTGGTGCCGGCGTCAAACAGCAACCAGCTGACGCTCAAGCCAACTGACCAGTCCCAGCCGCCACCGCGACTCTCCGGGCTGATCGAGGCATTGCAGCACCCTCCGCCCCGCACCTGAAAGCCCCAGAGGCTGTCGCGTGAACCAGACGCCCCCGCGGTGGTGAACAGGGCCAGCTTGGGCAGGAGGCTCGCCAGCGTGGCCTGCCGCTCCTCCGCCAACGCTTGCCGCGCGGCCAGCACCGCCTCCAGCTCCGGGTTGCCCCGGTAGGAGGCCAGCAGGCTCCGCTCCAAATCAAGGGGCCAGCGCCCCTGCAGGCGGATCGGATCCGCGGCGGTGGGGGTGATCCCCGGGGGCAGGTTGAGCACCACCGCCAGCCGACGGCGGGCCACCGCCCGGTCCGCCAGGGCCTGGATCAGGGCCTCCTGGTTGCTCGCCTCAATCGCACGCCGCCGCAGCACATCCAGGCGCGGCACCAGCCCCGCCCGCTGGAGCTGCAGGGCGTCCGCCAGGATCAGCAGGTCGTTGCGCACGTCGGCGTCGCGGATGCGCGCCAGCTGGTCGGCCTGCTGCAACAGGTAATAGGCCTCGCTCACCTCCAACTGTAGGCGGCGCAAGGCATCGGCATAGGCCGCCCGCCGCTCCTCCAGCCGGGCTCGGGCCGCTCGCACCCGGGGCGTGCGGGCGAAATCCAGGAGGTCTTGCCGCAGCCGCACCCCCGCCGCGAGGGTGCCGCTGCCGCTTTGCACGGCCACGCTGCCGCCGCTGGGGCTGAAAAATGGACCTCCCGGGGCGTAGAGGGGGCCAAACCCCAGGCTCTGGCTGGATTCCAGCACCGTCGTGCGGTTGACCGCCCGCCCGTAGCCGGCGTCCGCGATGGCCTCCTGCCGGGGCCAATAGGTGCCGAAGCTCGCCCGCAACTCCGCCAGTGCGGCCGCCACCAGCTCCCGGCGCGCCAGCACCGTGGCGTTGTTGCGCAGGGCCAGGGTCACGGCGTCGGCCAGGGTCAACGCGCGCGTTCCGTCGCCGCTGAGGGCGTTCCCGTCCGGCAGGCTCAAGGGTGGAGGGGGCAGGGCGTCCTCCGGTGTCAGCACCCCCGTGGGGGCGGCATTCGGGGCGAGCAGCGCCTCCGGCAGGGGCGCGGGTGGCCCCGCGCCTGCTGGAGGCGTGGCTGGATCGAGGGGCAGCAGGCGATCCAGCAGGCGCAATTGGGCATCCAGCTCCCGCCAGCCCCGCTCCAGGCCCGCCGTGGAGGGGTCCGCCGCCCGATCCCCTGCCCGAAGGGGCTCGCCGCCCACGCCAGCCTGGACCATCCACAGCGCCAACCCCGCGGCCAGGGCCCGCATCGGCGCGGGGCATCGCTTTGCTTCGGGGGGCCTCATCCGGCGGTTGGGATCCCGTCGCCGCCGAGTCTGGAGGACGGGCGCGGTTCCCTCGCCTCCCCGGGGCCATGGCGAAGGGCGGTCCAGGCTCGCTCCGCGGCGGCCACCGCGTCCAGGGCCTGGCGACAGAGGGTTTGCCGCGCGGCCAGGCGCTCCAGCTGGCGGGGTGGCAGCTGATTGAGGGCGGGATGGTGCAGGTGCCCGTCGATCGCCAACCAGCTGGGCGGTGGCGTCAGGGGAGGCGTGGGCGGGGCTGGCAGGGAGCCGTCCCCCCGCCCCTCCAGGCTTTGGCACCAAAGCCGCAGCCGATCCGCCAGCCCCTGGAGCAGGTCTGCCTCCCCCGCCTGGAGCTGTGCAAGCTCCGGGGCCTGGGGGACGGGCAGGCCCGCCAGGGTGAGGCTGGCGCCGACCAGGCGGGAGGCGGCGTCCTCCAAGGTTTCCAGGAGACGAAAGGCGGGATGGCGCAGGGGCCGATCGCCCAGTTCGCTGGCCACCGTTGGCAACAGACCACGCAGGTTCTGCAGGGCCGCTTGGCGCTCTTGGCCAGCGGTGGCGGTCCGGAACGCCGTTCTGGCGGGGCCAGCCGGGGCGGCGGCTCGGCTGGCCTCCCCCTCCAGATCCTCCGCCAGGGCGGCGAACAGCTCCGCCAGAACCGCCAGGCCCCTCGCCTCGCCCCGGCTGGGCCAGAACAGGGCCAGGCTGAGCAGCCCCGCCACGATGCCGAGGATGGTCCAAAGCAGGCGCAGGGGCACCCAGGCATCCAGCTGCTCCCCATGGGCTAACCAGCCCATCACCACGATCATGCCGCCCACTTTGTAGCCCACCCGCAGGCCAAGGGTGCCGCCGATCCAGCGCATGGCGCCCAAGGCGAGGCCCAGCGCCAGGGGCAGGGGCATCCCCCCCAGTCCTGGCCGGCTGATCGTCAGCACCACCATGCCCAGGATCGATCCGAAGATGCGCTGGCGCCCCATCTCCAGGGTGTTGCCGTAGGTGTCGCTGCCCACCGCCAACACGGCCATGGGGGCGTAGTAACCAAAGGGAATGGGGCTGAGGCTGGCCAATCCGTTCACCAGTCCCGTCGTCAGGGCCAGCCGCAGCTCGGGCCGGGTGATCAGGGGCATGGCGCACCCCACCCCTGGTCCGCGAGCGCACGGCCGCTGGCCAGCAGGGGCCGCTGTTCCGCTGCCAGGGCCAACAGCGGCATCAGGGGACGGCCGGACTCCCGAGCGAGCTGGCTCCATTCCTCCAGGGTCGGGGCGGGGGCCTCCCGGGGGGGCAGCCCCCGCAAATGGGCCGCCAGCGTTTGGACCGCGTCGGCCAGGGGAGGGGCCTGGCCCGGCGCCGGGGTTGGCAGGTCGATGGCGGCCAGCAGCCGTTCCCATTGCACCCAGTGAAGCCGAAGGCTTCTCCACAGGGCCACCCGCCGCCGCCAGTTCCCGATGCGCGGTTGCCGCCAACGGGGGGCCGCCAGCGCATGGTGCGCCAGCGCTTCCATGCGCTCCAGCCCCTCCCCCAGGGGGGCCGGCGGCAGGGGCTGGGGCCGGGGCCCCTGGCCCGCCAGCCAATCGCCGTAGGCCCCAAGCTGGGTCCGCAACAGGACACGCAGGCTGTCCTCCGTGGCTTCGAGCTGCCGCAGGCCATCGCGGGGCCAAAAGAGCAGGCCCACCGCCAGGGCCACTCCACAGCCCACGGCCGTGTCGAGGCTGCGGTCAAGGGCGTAGGTCCAGTTCAGGGCGGCGTGGCTGGGGATCATCAAAAACACGATCGGAATCAGCCCCGCGGTGCCAAGGGCGCCCTGCCAACCCAGCAGTCGCAGCAGGGGCACCATCAGCAGCAAGGAGACCAACACCCCGGGCCAGCCGTCCAGGATGCTGTGCACCAAAAAGGTGAGCAGGCAGCCCGTCACGGTGCCGAGGATGCGGCCGCTGGCGGCGACAAGGGTGTGGTCATCGTTGTCATCCACCACGATCACCACGGCCAACAGGGGGTACCAGGCGTAGGCCAGGCGGTCGAAGCGGACCGCCAGCGCCGTCGTGATCACCGTGGCGACCCCCAGCTTCAGGCTGTTGCGCAGCAGGTCCGCGTTCATGCGCCCGGGCAAGCGGTGGCTGGGCCCATGATCGCCCACCCCAACCCTGGCCAGCGCCGTGTCTATCGTCCCTAGAATCCGCGCCACAGCGGCCCCGGCCCCACCGCAACTCACCCATGACCCAGCTGGAAACCCGTACCGAGCCGATGGTGGTGAACTTCGGGCCCCACCATCCCTCCATGCATGGCGTCTTGCGGTTGGTGGTCACCCTGGATGGTGAAGATGTGGTGGACTGTGAACCGGTGATCGGCTATCTCCATCGCGGCATGGAAAAGATTGCCGAGAACCGAACCAGCATCATGTATGTGCCCTACGTGAGCCGCATGGATTATGCGGCGGGCATGTTCTATGAGGCCATTGTTGTCAATGCACCCGAGCGGTTGGCCAATGTGCAGGTGCCGAAGCGTGCCAGCTACATCCGCGTGTTGATGCTGGAACTCAATCGCATTGCCAATCACCTGCTCTGGCTTGGCCCCTTCCTGGCAGATGTGGGAGCCCAAACACCTTTCTTTTACATCTTCCGCGAACGGGAGATGATCTATGACCTCTGGGAGGCCGCCACTGGCCAACGCCTGATCAACAACAACTACTTTCGCATAGGCGGGGTGGCCGTGGACCTGCCCTATGGCTGGCTTGAGAAATGCAGTGATTTCTGTGATTGGTTTGGCCCCAAAATTGATGAGTACGAAAAACTAATCACTAATAATCCCATTTTCCGCCGCCGCATTGAGGGTCTCGGCACGATCACCCGGGACGAGGCCATCAATTGGAGTCTTTCCGGCCCCATGTTGCGCGCCTCTGGTGTTCCCTGGGATCTGCGCAAGGTAGATCACTACGAATGCTACGACGATTTCGATTGGGATGTGGCTTGGGAAAAGGAGGGCGATTGCTATGCCCGCTACCGGGTACGGCTTCAAGAAATGCGGCAGTCGTTGCGGATTTTGCGCCAGGCCATCGAGGCCATTCCCGGCGGACCGACCGAAAATTTGGAAGCCCAGCGCCTGGCGGAAGGTAAGCAGAGCGAGGCCTATGGATTTGACTACCAATACATTGCCAAAAAGGTTGCTCCCACTTTCAAGATACCCTCAGGAGAGCTCTACACTCGCCTCGAATCCGGCAAGGGCGAGATTGGTGTGTTCATTCAGGGGAATGATGATGTCACCCCCTGGCGGTTCAAAATTCGCGCCGCTGATCTTAACAACCTTCAAATCCTGCCCCACATCCTTAAGGGCAATAAAGTTGCTGACATCATGGCCATTCTTGGTTCCATTGATGTCATCATGGGATCGGTGGACCGCTGAAGCTATTCCTGCGGGCCCTGCGGCAATCCGGCCATTTTTTGCCCCTCGGCTTCACGGTCGCCCTCTGGGTCAAGGGGCTCCATCCCACCTTTCCAGGTTGGACCTGCCCCCTGCGGGCCGTCACAGGCGTCCCCTGTCCCACCTGCTTCCTCACCCGCGCCACGGTGGCCGCCCTCCATGGCCGTTGGAGCGAATCCCTCGCGTTCCATGCCTTTGGCCTTCCGTCCGCTGCGCTCCTGCTCGCGTGGTCCGGGATGGCCCTGCGGAGGCGACGCCTGTTCCCCTGGTCAACCCCGCCATCGCCTGTCCTCCTGGGGAGCGGCCTCGCGCTGCTGGCCTACTGGCTGACCCGGCTTGCGGCCTGGTCCCAGGGGCTGCCCGCCTTCCCGGAGGGTTGAACGGCCCCCCGCGGTCACGCCGAGGCCCTACGGTCGCTCTCCCCCCAAGCCGCGGGTGCATGGATCCTTCCACCTGGCTGTTGCTCTGCCGCACCGTGCGCTTTGGGGACACGGACGCCGCTGGCGTGATGCACTTCCACCAGCTCCTGCGCTGGTGCCATGAGGCGTATGAGGAGAGCCTCGAACGCTTTGGCCTCCAGCCGGGGGAGGTGTTTCCCCGGCCCTCCTGGTCGCCGGAGGACAGGGCTCCATCCGTAGCCCTTCCCATCGTGCACTGCGCCGCCGATTTCCTCCGCCCCCTGCGGGTGGGAGATCCCCTGGCCATTGCCCTCAGCCCCCTCCGCCTGGACCCTGGCGCGTTTGAGGTGCGCTACCGCTTCAGCCGAGATGGGGTGGAGGTGGCCCTCGGCCTCACCCGCCACTGGGCCATCACGGCCGAGGGGCGGCGTCGCTGCCCCCTCCCTGAAGGTATCGGCCGATGGCTGGAGGCCTCCGGGTTGGCCAGCGGCGTGCGGCCCCTCTGAGCGCTCGGCCGGGCGGCTCCACGGTCGCCACGCCCTAGGGCCCGGCCCTGGAGCTGATTCGCGCCTTTGAGGGATTTGTGGACCATGCCTATCCCGATCCCGCCACGGGCGCCGAACCCTGGACCATCGGTTTTGGCTTCACCACGGTCCAGGGACGGCCGGTCCAGGCGGGTCAAACGATCAGCAGCCCGGAGGCCGATGCCGAACTGCTGCGCCAGGTGCAGGCCTGCGCCAATTACCTGGCCGCCACCATTCCCCACTGGCGGCAGATGGGCGCCAACCAACGCTGCGCCCTGCTGGATTTCGCGTGGAATCTCGGAGTGGACTTCTACGGCGACACGGCCAATTTCGCCACGATCAGCCGCGATCTTCAATGCCAGGACTGGGCCCAGATTCCCCAAACCCTCCTGCTTGACTGCGATCCGGGCACCAGCGTGGAGGCCGGTTTGCTGCGCCGTCGCCAGGCGGAGGCCGCCCTTTGGCAGCGTCCGACGGAACCCTCCCCGGCAGCGGCCAACCCCTCCGCTCCCCATCCCAACCCCCTCAAGGTGCCCTACTGCGACCAGTTGCGCATGGCGGATGGGGAGGGATGGCGGGAGTGCTTCTCCGCCAGCTCGGCCATGCTGGCCCTGTTTTGGGGCAAGGAACCGAACGAGAACCTTTACGACACCCTGCGGGCCCGCTACGGCGACAGCACGTCCTCCGAGGCCCAGTTGGATGCCCTGCGGTCCCTGGGTTTACGGGCGGAGTTCCAAACCGATGGCACCGTTGACAGGCTCAGGCGGGAGATTGACGCGGGGCGGCCACTGGAGTGTGATCATCGGCTATGACGACACGGGTTTTTTCATCAACAACCCCTACGGAAACTGCGATTTGGTGAATGGCGGTGACATCATCCACCATGACGGCGCCGGATTGCATTATTCCATCCGCGACTGGCTGCCCCGGTGGCGGGTGGGGGGCGGCGGCGGCTGGCTGCTCACCTGTCAGCCCTGAGGGCGGCTGGCCCGTGGGCGGCCGGCCCGCGGGCGGCCGGCCCCTCCACCGACGCCCTAAACTTCAAAATCCCTTTGGCGTCGATGGGAAAAACCGTCCTCCATGGCTTCGCTGACGCACGGGGCAAACATGATTGAATTTTCTGAACATGCGTGTAGCCATTGTTGATCCCCCGTCGGCCTATAAATC
>JBKCVY010000327.1:0-1922 GCA_046317475.1 Cyanobacteriota bacterium
GATCACATCCCCAGGCCATGGGTGAGCGCATGGGCGGACTGATGGGGCCGGGATCTCCAATCCTTGATAGCCGGTGGCCACAATCAGGCGCCCTGTTTGTGCAAAGGCTCCAACACCCCTTAACCCATATCGCTGTAGGGAGTGCCGTGGGCCGAGCCCATCAGGGGCCGTCCGCCTGGGGGGAACGGTTCCATCATGGACGGCGATCAAGCCGGTAACCACGGAGCGGCGTCCCAACTTCCTTCCCGTGGCCGCGGCCCGTCCTGATCGCCAGAGTCCCCCCCCGCGGCCCGTCGCCTCAGCTCCCTTTCCCGTAGGCCACCTGACAGACCGCGTTGAGCAATTGGGCCTGGGAGGCCGTGGCCGGCACCTGGCCGTTGAGCAGACCCGCCTGACAGTTGGCCGCCCCCATCAACGACGCCCCCCCTCCCAGGGTGTACGCGAAACTCACGCCGTAAGAGCCCACCGCCTCCACG
The DNA here is from genome assembly GCA_046317475.1 of Cyanobacteriota bacterium. Classification (GTDB taxonomy): domain Bacteria; phylum Cyanobacteriota; class Cyanobacteriia; order PCC-6307; family Cyanobiaceae; genus Cyanobium. Next base: position 477 of record JBKCVY010000327.1, read on the forward strand.
GAGCCGTAGTTCAGTTGGTAGGTCCCACCTGGCACCACGATCATGGTCTGCTGGGTGTTGGCGGCCGCATCGACAAGTTCGGTGATCGCCACGCCAGTGGCCAGGCCGGCCGCCACTCCCCAGGCCGCGCTGGAGGCCCCCCACCAGCCCCAGGTGGACGGACTCCAGGCGTACCAGCCGGCGTTCCAAGGACGGTTGGTCCAATAGCCGCCCCTGGCCCAATTGGGATTCCAGCCATTCACGTTGCGGTTGTAGAAATTATTGTTGACGGTGACGTTTTTTTGAAAGGCGTCGTTGTCAAAATCGTTGTTTTTGTTCCCATTGGCACGATTCTTTGGCGTCCACTGCCCATCCTTCCCGCGGCTCCCATCCATCCAGGAGGGGCGGCTGTCCGGACCGAAGTGGGGGTGATACCCCTGGTAGCCCTTGCGCCAGTCATCCATTTGGTCTCGCCCATCGAAGCCCGCGCCTCCAAAGTGGTAGCCACCCCAGCCACCCCCCCCGAACCGCATTCCCCCCCCGCCAAAGCCCCCGCCCCTGGGGAAGGCTCCAGCTGGTTGGAGGCCGGGACAAAAAGCACAGAGTGTCAGGCCGGCCACCACAAGTTGGAGGGATCGGGTTTGGGGCATGGGGACAAGGGCAGGTCCTTCCCATCCTGCGCTTTGGGACCGGGAGTGGTCTACTGACCCTCCCCGCTGGCCCCAGTCCCCACGGGTTGGAGAGGGCGGCCAGGGATCGGTTTTCGCGCCAATCTGGTGGGGAGCGCCCAACCATAGGGGGAGGGCCGAATCTGATGGTTCGGCCCTCCCCCTCTCCCAATCCCTGGGACGGGCCATACGGTCCAATCACAACGCCATTCATCGTCCACCATGCATCCCACCGCCGAACTGTTCACGGAGAAGGCCTGGGCCGCTGTCGTTGCCGCCCAACAATTGGCCCAGCAGAAACGGCAGCAACAGATGGAAAGCGAACACCTTTTCGCTGCCCTGCTCGCCCAGGAGGGACTCGCCAGCCGCATTTTGGAGAAGGCGGGCGTCAACGTGGGCAGCCTGAGTCAAAAAATTGACGCCTTTATCGCCAGCCAGCCGAGTCTGAGTACAAACCCTGATAACATTTACTTGGGCAAGAGCCTGAATCATGTGTTAGATCAGGCCGATGGCCTGAAAAAGAGTTTTGACGACAGCTACATCGCCATTGAACATCTGCTGCTGTCCCTGGCCAGCGATGATCGCTGCGGCAAACAACTGCTCAGTCAATGTGGCGCAACGGCCGACAAGCTCAAGGAGGCGGTTGTTGCTGTTCGTGGCAGTCAAAAAGTGACCGACCAAAATCCTGAGGGCACCTACGAATCCTTGGAAAAATATGGTCGCGACCTGACCACGGCGGCCCGTGAAGGCAAGCTGGATCCCGTGATTGGACGTGATGAGGAAATCCGCCGCACGATCC
>JBKCVY010000328.1:0-4381 GCA_046317475.1 Cyanobacteriota bacterium
TCGTAATAGGAATTGAACAGAAAACACCATCGCCGATCCAGGGGTTGCCAGCCCTCCAGATGGGGAGACAACACGAAGGTGTCAAAAAACCAGGTGGTGTGGCCGAGATGCCACTTCGGCGGACTGGCGTCAGCCATCCCCTGCAGGCAGAGATCCTCCGGCTCCAGGGGAGCGATCAAGGCCTCACTGTGCCCACGCACGGCCAGCAGGCGCTCCCTGAGGGCATCAAGACCCCCAACGGTCGGCGTGGTCGCTGGGATCGGGGGGGACCATCCCTTCGACCGGGGAGCAGGGGCAGGGCGAATCGCTGGCACCGTGGCTGCGGAAGAGCCTAGGGGCAGTGCCTACGATCCAAGCCATGCACACGCGGAACACGGCCAACGGCATGGGGGGCATCACCGAGGGGTTTTCCGCCGCTGTCGGCCACACGCCGCTGATCCGTTTGCGCACCCTGAGCGACCTCACGGGCTGCGAGATTCTGGGCAAGGCGGAATTCATGAATCCAGGCGGCTCGGTGAAAGACCGGGCCGCCCTGGGCATTCTTCAGGAGGCGGAGGCCAATGGACTCCTGGCCCCCGGAGGCACCGTGGTGGAGGGCACCGCGGGCAACACCGGCATCGGCCTGACCCATTTGTGCAACGCCCGCGGCTACCGCGCCCTGATCGTGATCCCCGAAACCCAATCGGCGGAAAAGATCGGCCTGCTGCGCAGCCTTGGAGCGGAAGTGCGAACGGTGCCGGCCGTCCCTTACGCCGACCCAAACAATTACGTCAAGCTGTCGGGTCGCCTCGCCCAGGAGATTCCCGGCGCCCTCTGGGCCAACCAATTCGACAATTTGGCCAACCGCCGGGCCCATTACGCCACCACCGGTCCGGAGATTTGGGACCAATGCGAGGGGCGGGTGGACGCCTGGGTGGCCGCCACTGGCACCGGCGGCACCTACGCGGGCGTGGCCCTGTTCCTCAAAGAGCAGGATCCAAAGGTGCGTTGCGTGCTGGCCGATCCCTGCGGCAGCGCCCTCTATCACTGGGCAACCTCGGGAACCCTGCGCAGTGAGGGCACCTCGATCACCGAGGGCATCGGCAACAGCCGGGTCACGGCGAATCTGGAGGGGGCCCCTGTTGACGACGCCGTGCGCATCGACGATCAGGCGGCCCTCCAGATGATCCATCGCCTGCTTTGGCTGGAAGGCCTGTTCATGGGCGGCTCGGTGGGCATCAACGTGGCCGCCGCCGTGGAAACCGCCCGGCGGCTGGGGCCCGGCCATCGCATCGTCACCGTGTTGTGTGACAGCGGCGACCGCTACCGCTCCCGCCTCTACAACGAGGAATGGTTGTGCGCCAAGGGGTTGAGCCAACCCCAGCGCGATGCGCTGGGGCCGCTCCCATGGTGACTTCCGCGCCCTCCCCGGGCCAGGTCGTCGGGGGTCGCTACCGACTCGAGCCTGTCCTCAATGCGGTCGATGGCCCCCAGGGCGACCTTTGGCTGGCCAGGGACACCCTGGCCGCGGACGCCCCCGCGGCCCTGCGGCGGTTGGGGGCGGATCGGGATCAACGCCAGGCGCGCCAACTATGGGCCCGCCTCCAGGGCGTGCTGCATCCCCAGGTGCCCCGGGTTGGGGCGGCGATCAGCGAGGGCGACCAGCTCTGGTTGGTGCGGGAATGGCAGGCGGGCCGAACCTATGCCCAGTTGCTGGCGACCCGACAGGAGCGCCAGCTGGTCTTCGGCGCCGGGGAGGTGCTGCTGCTGCTCCGCCAGCTCCTGCCGGTGCTGGCGGCGCTGCACAGCCAGGATCTGATCCATGGCGACCTCACCCCGGCCAATGTGCTCCGTCGGGACAGCGATGGCCTGCCCGTGCTCCTGGATTTCGGCCTGCTCCAAGGGGCCGATGGGGGGGGCGCGGGGGGCACGCCCGGCTACGCCCCGCCCGAACTCTTGAGGGGGGAGCCGGTCCAACCCTGGATGGACCTCCACGCCCTGGGGGTGATGGCCCTGGTGCTTCTCAGCGGCGACGGCCCGGAACGCCTGCTGGACCCGACAACCATGGAGTGGCGCCAGCCTTCAGCGCTCGATGGCGAACCCGCCCTGGCGCGGCAGCTGGAGCGGTTGGTGAGCGGCGATCCCCAGCAACGCTTCCACGCGGCGAGCGACGCCCTGAAGGCCTTTCAGGCCTTGCCCATGCCGGAAACCACGGGCCCCGTGCCCAGAGCCGACCGCACCCTGGTGCTGGTGCCGACCGCCCCACCCCCGCCTCCGCCCGTTCCCGCGGAGAAGCCCGCGCCGGCCTCCAACGCCGGTCCAGCGGCGGCGCCCCCCCAGGGGGCCGGAACCGGTGCCGGCCACGGAAGCGACGCGGACAGGCCGGGCGAAGAGGAGGAGATGGCGGCGGGTGAAGGGGAGATCGGGGAGGAGGCCACGGATGGGGACGCGGTGGACGAGGTGGAGACGGGAGCAGGGGAAGCGCCCTCTTCCACCCCCTCCCCCCGTCGGGCCACCGCCGCCCGCGCCCGCCAGCTGGAGCGGGAGGAGCAGGCGGAGGGAGGGTTGTGGCCGGTGCTTCTGGCCCTTGTGGTGTCGGCCGTGCTGGGCACGGCCCTCGGCTGGTGGTGGCTCAGCCGGGGTGGCGGAGCCCCCTCCAGCACGCCGGGCATGACGATGTCGCCGGAATCCACCCCCAGCCTTCCGCCGGGAGAAGTGGATCAGCGAGAGCAGCTCATCAGTCGCCTGCGGGCCATGCAGGTGGACCGGGGTTGGTTTCTGGAGTTGGTCAACGCCAGCCTGCTGGCGCAGTACCCGGAGCGCCGCGGCAGGCTGCCATCAGATGCCCTGGAGGACGCGCCGCTGCGCAAGGTATGGAATGAATTGGCGGAAGACTGGCTGGCCCGGGTGGAGCAGCTGCCCCTGGCCATCCGTCGGCGGCTGGGGAGCTTTTCGGCGGCGGATTGGGAGCAGCGCCAGAGCAGCCTGGCCCAGCGAGGGCTCAGCGCGGAGGTCTTGCGGCAGCTCGTCTCCGGCAGCGCCCAGTCGCTCCTGCCAACCCGGGGCGGTGGCGCCATGCCGGAGGAGCCCTTCCGCCAGCTCTGGTATGCCGCCGCCGTGCAAACCCTGGAAAATCTGTCCATCGAGCCCATCGACCCCCGCCCCGGCGACACCCAGCTCCTGGCCGCGGATGTGCCGGCCAACGGCGCCCGACTGTTTTCCATTCAGCTACCGAAGGACCACGCGCTGGTGCTGGGCGTCAATGGCACCCCCCTGCTGCAGATGAGCGTCTACGCCGCCGATGGCCGCTCCTTGGCGCCCAAAGGTCCGCTGCGGGTGGTGAATTTGGGTGTCCAAGACAGTTCACCCGTCCAGCTCCTGGTCACCAACGAAGGGGTGGCGGCCTCCCGCATCAGCCTCTCGCTGCGAGCCGATCCACCACCGCCCGCCGTTGAGGCCACCCCATCCCCCGGGTCGGCCCCCGAGGCTGGCACGCCCCCGCCTTCGCCGGGGGCCCCTCCCGCCACGCCTGCGCCCCCCAGCACGGCTCCCCCCGTCAGCGCACCAGCCGCACCCGCGGCCCCAACGCCCCCAAGCACCCCAGCGGCAGGGGCTCCGTCGGCGCCAGCGCCACCCTCCGCTCCGACCGACGAAAGCCCGAACACCACCCCTTGAGGGCCCCATCCGTCCCCCGCCCGCGCGCCTGGTCACTCCCTTCCAGGGCCGGTTCCTAGAAGCGGGCGATGGCGGCCCGGGTTTCCTTCACCTCCTGCCGGCGTTTTTCTTCCTGCCGCTTGTCGTGCAGCTTGCGTCCCCTCGCCAGGCCCAGGGTCACCTTGATCCATGAGCCCTTGAGGTGCAGGTTGAGGGGGATCAGGGTGAGCCCCTTTTGCTCCAGGGCGACACGCAATTTGTCAATTTCGCGCCGATGGGCCAGCAGCCGCCGCACCCGCAGGGGTTCATGGTTGAAAAACCGGCCGGCGTGGCTGTGGGGGGAGATGTGCACGTTGTGCATCTGCAGCTCGCCGTTGCGGATGAGACAAAAGCCATCCCGCAGGTTGCAGTGCCCCGCCCGGATGGATTTCACCTCCGTGCCCAGCAACTCAATGCCCGTTTCGAGGGTTTCAAGAATCTCGTATTGGTGCCGGGCAAAGCGGTTGTCAGCCAGAAGGCGTTGGGCCGACGTTCCCTTGGCGCCGCCTCCCCGTCGTCCTGGCCCCTTGGCCATCCTGCCTCCATGCGTGCGGTGATCGTCTGTGGTCCGTTGGTCTGGTGCCCAGGTCCACGTTATTCCCTCCACTGACGCGCCAGTCCAGGCGCCCCCTGGCCGGGGCCGGTACGCTCCCCCCATGGCCATCGTCTCCTCCCAAGCCGGTTCGTCGTCTGGACAGGGCCACACGCC
>JBKCVY010000329.1:0-13924 GCA_046317475.1 Cyanobacteriota bacterium
GGAAGAGGACGTTGGGAAGGCGATACGGGTTAAAGGGGATCCGCGGATCGGACGGCGCCTGGCTGTAGTCCCGCAGGGCGCCGGAGAGCACCACCGTGTTGCCCGCCAGGAGGACATAGGACTGCTCCAGGAATCGCAGGCTGTAGGTCTCGGCGGAGCTGAAGGACAGGGAGTCGCTGCGTTCGCCGATCTCTTGAAATGGGGTAGCCCCCCCTTCCTGGCTAAAGATCCGTCCCTGGACCGCCGGGCCACTGGCCGGATCGCGCTGGAAGCCCAGCTCAATGCCCAGGGGGATGGGGCTTTGGTCGAGCAGCGTGACGGAGAAGCCGGCTCGGTTGGGGCTTGCGTTGACGTCGTTCAGGAGGTGCAACCGAAAGTCGAGGCGGAAGCCCACCGTGCGATCCAGGCTCGGGAAAGCCCCATTGACCAGGGGAGCCTGGCTGGTGGCGACGCGGTTGCTGTACCCCGCCAGGTCCAACGGAAACAGGCTGGTATCGAGGATGGTGCCGTTGGCCGAGCCGCTTTCCCTGCCCAGCAGGCCCGTGTTGACCGCCAGCCAGCCCTGCTGGCCGGGACGGGTCGGGACCGTGGGGTCGTAGAGCGTGAGGCTGCTGTCGTCATTTCTGATGGTGCCCACCACGGCCGCCGGGGTTCCGATGGTGTAGCCACTGCCGGCGGCGAGGGTGAGGGCGACGGTTTCGTCCGGCTCGATGCTGGTGTCGGCCGCCGGATCCACGGTGACGGTGGCGGTGGCGGCTCCCGCGGCAAAGGCAACGGTGGTGGTGTCGCCTGTGTAGGCGATGCCGGTGTAATCGACTCCAGGTGTGGCGGTGCCGCCGAGGGCGACCTGGACGTTCAGCGCCTCGCTGGTGGGACCGGTACGGGTGAAGGTGTAGGTGAGCACGCCGCTGTCATTTTCCCTGACGGCCGTGGGGGAGAGGGTCAGGGTGACACGGGGGAGATCGTCATTGCGGATCCAGCCCGTGACGGCCGTGGTGGTGCCAACGCTGTAGCCGGGCCCGGCCTCCAGGGTGAGGGTGACGGATTCATCCGCCTCGCAGGCGCTGTCCACCGTGGGATTCACGGTGACGGAGGTGGTGCGGGCCCCCTTGGCGAAACCCACGGCTTTGCTGGCGCCCGCGGGGGAGATGCCGGTGTAGTCCACGCCAACGGTGGCGCTGCCCGCCAGTGCGTAGTTGACCTTGAGCGGAGCGCTGGTGGGGCCCGTGCGGGTGAAGGTGTAAACGAGGTTGGTCGTGCCATCTTCCGTGACGGCCCCGGGCGAGATGGCCAAGGTGATGGCAGGACGGTCATCGTTGCGGATCCTGCCCGTCACGGCTGTGGGGGTTGCGATGGTGTACCCGGTGCCCGTCGCCAAGGTGAGAGCTACGGTTTCATCCGCTTCGATGGTTGTGTCTTCCTTGGGATCGACGGTGACGGTGGCGGTGGCGGATCCCTTGGCAAACAACAGGGACTTGGTGCTGCCGTAGGCGGAAATGCCGGTGTAGTCGCCGTTGAGGATGGCGCTGCCGGACACTGTGTACTTGACCCACAACGCCGAAGTGACAGGGCCACTCCTGGTGAACGTGTACACCAGATTGGCCGCCCCATCTTCGTCGACCTCCTCGGGCGAGAGCGCCAGGGTGACGACAGGAAAGTCGTCGTTTTGAATCGTGCCCACTACCGCCCCGCCGGTGCCAACCGTGTAACCGCTGCCAGCGGCCAGGGTGAGGGACACGGTTTCATCCGGCTCGATCACCTTGTCGGCCCTGGGAGTCACGCTGATCGTGGCGCTGCTGGCGCCCGCGGCGAACGTGACCGCCTTGCTGGCGGGGGTGGCGGCGATGCCGGTGTAGTCCGTGCCCAGCCTGGCTGTGCCCCCCACCGTGTAGGCCACCGTCAGGGGGAGGCTTGGATCACCCGTGCGGGAGACGGTGAAGCGCAGGGTGTCGGCGCTGTCTTCCCGCACGCCGGTGGTGGGACTGACCGAAAGGGTGATGACCGGTTGGGGATCCTCGAAGAGGAGCCGATCATCCGTGAAGGGATTGGCGAAGGCCACGATGTTCGTGAGTTGGCCCGCCACCGCCCCGCTGTCCCCCCCCTGCCAACTGGTCCCCGATGTCACCACCGAGCCATCGGCCTTCAGCGCCGCAAAGGCATAGCGATTCCGATCTTCCCCAGCGGTTCGCCATGGGATGGTCACGGCATTGGGCGTGCTGACCACCCGCGCCGCCTGCTCCACCGGCCACTCTTGCTCCCCCAGCCGCAGGCTGCCCCTGTCATCCTCCGCCAGGAGCTCCTGGCGCCGCTCCTCGCTGATGGGGCCGCCGCCATGGAGCAATGCCGCCAACAGCTCCCCCTCATCCCCCGGCGTATCGCCGCCGTTCAGCAATCCATCCAGGTGATGGCCCAGCTCCTCGGTGAGCACCGCCCACACCTGCGGGTGGCTGGCGCGCTCCAACCACGCCTGGTTGAGGTAGATCGTGCCCGTGCGGCTGGCATAGGCCCCCGCCGCGGCGGGCAGGGCACTGGCGGGCACCACCTCCACCACCGGCAGCTCCCCGAACTCGCCAGCGCTCCAACGCTCCAGCAACCGCCGCAGCTGGTCCGGCTCCCCGGGCAGCCGCAGGGCCTCCCGCACGGCGCGGCTGAGGGCTCCCGAATGGGACCACTGGCTGAGGAGCTGGCGCCAGTCCCGCAGGATGGGTTCGGGCAGGTTTTGGGGCATGGCGGGAGCGGTTGGGGACAACAAGTCGGTTGGACAAGGGGGTGGGACAGGCAGGTGACTGGGCGGCTGAGGGGAGCCCCACCGCCTTAGCGGATCGAACCGAGCCAGGCCAACAAAAAACAAGGATTATGGCGAACCCAGGCCCACGCCATCTTTTTCAGCACCACTCGCTCACTGCTCCACCGCTGGTTCACGCCGTTCGCGTCGCTACGGCTCACCCCCTAGGGTTGTTGAGGTGTTGTCGCTTTCGCCCCAGTGGACCCCGCCCCCTGGCTGGAGACGGCCCTGCCGCTGCTCCAGGGTCCCATCGGTGCCCTGCTTTTCATTCCTCTGTACGCCCTCTGGGTGACCTTGCTCCTGCCAGGCGTCTGGGCTTCGATGTTGGCGGGAGCCCTCTACGGCACCCTGTGGGGCAGCTTGGTGGTCTTCATCGGGGCCTCCCTGGGGGCGCTCGTGGTGTTTCACCTGGGACGCGGCTGGCTGCGGTCCTGGGCTCGCCGACGGCTGGGGGCGTCCCCGAAAATGATGGCCGTGGAGGAGGCTGTGAGCCGGGAGGGATTGCGCCTGATCTTGCTCACCCGCCTGTCCCCCGCCTTCCCCTTCAGCCTGCTCAATCTCGCCTACGGGCTCAGCGGCGTGAGCGGGCGCGACTACACGATCGGTCTGATCGGCATCCTGCCCGGCACGATCCTTTTCTGTGGGCTTGGCGCCCTGGCCGGGGATGTGGCCCGCTTCCACACCGTGCTCAGTGGCCAGGCCGATCCCCTCACCTGGACCGTGCGAGTGCTCGGGGTGGTGGCCACCTTGGCGGTGGTGTGGCTCGTCAATCGCGTGGCCCAAAAGGCGCTCCAAACTGTGGACGGGGACTGAGACAACGCCGTCTGCAGGGTGGGCCTAGGCCGACCCGGTTCCATCCGGAGGGACGGGTAGGCGCCAATCACGAAGTGCGGCGATACCCACGAACCACCAAAGGCGTAGGCGACCCTGGAGCCCACGCCGCTCCGCCAGGAGCTGATATTTTGCGCGCCCGCACTCGGTTTTCACCCAACGGGCAATGAATGGCGGGACCGGCTTCAAGGCTCCATGGGAGGAGGGTCCCCCGGGGGACTGAGGCGGGGAGCCGTCCAATCCGTCGGCTCGCAAACGTGAGGACTCAGTCGCGTGGGGCTCAGATTCGGCGGAGGGCATCGGCTTTGTTTTTGAAATCACTGAGGAGCAGCTGCAAATAGGTGACCTTTCGCAGCTTCACATTGGCTGTCAACGACATGCCCACCTGCAATGGCAATTCCTTGCCATCCTTGAGGGTCAACGATTGGGAATCCAGGGCGATATCAACGGGAACGCGGTAAAAATTCTTGAGTTGATCCGGTGGCAGAGCGTCCGAGCCAATCTTGCGAACCCGTCCCTTGATCACGCCAAAATCAGAGGAGGGAAACGAATCAATGCTGATGTCCGCCGGCTTGTCGACGCTGACAAAGCCAATGTCCTTGCTGGGCACTTCCACTCTGGCCTCCAACTTGTCCCTGGGCACCACCTTCAACACCGGTTCACTGGTTTGGGCGACAAACCCCCTGGCCTTGGGCTTTAACTCAAACACCACCCCATCCACCGGTGAGGTGAGGGCCTGGTAGCGGATGTTGACGTTGAGCTCAATCAATTTGCTGCGCAGCTCCGCCAGGTTGGTCTGCAACTCCCGAATCCCCTGTCCAAGGATCGCCAATTGGCGCAGGCGTTCCACCTTGGTCTCCTCCAGCTTGCTGGCCACTTCCTGAACCTTGTTGCGCTGGGTGAGGTATTGCAGTTCCGCCGTGGCGCCCTCCCGATTCAGCACCTCCAGCCGATCCAACACTTCCTGCTCCAACATCAGGCTGCGCATCAGCATGCGCTGCTCGGTGTCGTTCACGTCCAGATAGCGCCGCAGCTCTTCCACCTTCAGCAGCAATTGCTGCTCTTTGTAAGCGATGCTGCGCAAGGTGCTTTGCTGACGATCCCTGGTGGCCTCCGTGTCGAGCTTGAGCAACACCTGGCCTTTTTTCACGGTTTCGCCCTCCTTCACCAGGATGTCATCCACCACGCCACCCACGGGCATCCGAATCTCCTTGACCACGCCCAGGGGTTCTAATTTTCCAGGCGCGGTGACGATTTCCTCTGTTTTGGCGAAGGCCAGCCAACCCAGGGCGAAGGCGGTCACGCCCATCAGGGTCCAGGTGATGCCCCGTGCCCAGCGGCGGGATTGCTCCAACACCACATCTTCGCTGTCGCCGAAGGAAAAGGAGCGATTTTTGCCGTCGTTGGAGGGTGGCGTGCGCGGATCCTGCGGGGGTGGAACGAGGGAAGGGGAAATCATCAGCTGGCCTCCTGCTGGCGATAAAGGGCGTAGTACCGGCCGCGCAGGGCCATTAATTCAGCGTGGGTGCCGGCTTCCACAAGGGCACCTTGATGGAGCATCACAATATGGTCAGCCCGACGGATTGTGCTCAAACGGTGCGTGATGAAAAACACCGTGAAATGCTTCATGGCTTCCCGCAGGTTGTCGCACACCTGGCGTTCCGAGTCGTAGTCCAGGGCGCTGGTGGCTTCATCGAGCACCATCAGGCGGGGCCGGGCCAACAGGGTGCGGGCGATGGCGATCCGCTGGCGCTGCCCACCGGAGAGGGACGCGCCCCTCTCCCCTACGGGCGTGCTGTAGCCAGCGGGCAATTCAATGATGAAGTCGTGGGCGTTGGCAATTTTTGCCGCCTCCACAATCGCTTCGCTGCTGGCATCTGGATTGGTGAGGGCAATGTTGTCGCTGATGGTGCCTGAAAACAGCAGGGGTTCCTGGGGGACAATGCCAATCTGGCGGCGCAGGGAGTAAAGCTCAACCTTGGCAATATCGTATTGATCGACCAGGATGCGGCCCTTGGAGGGCGCGTAGAGCCGGGGCAGCAGTTTCATCAACGTGCTCTTGCCACTGCCGCTTTGTCCGACGACTCCCACGAAGGTGCCAGGCTCAATGGTGAGGTTGATGGCGCTCAGGACTTCAGCCCCGCCAGGCACAAAGGAAAAACTCACATTTTCAAATACCACCTTGCCTTCGATGGCCGGCAAGGGGATGTTCGCCTTATCGGCGCTGTTGGATTCCTCCGGCGTGTCCACCACATCGGCGAGCCGTTCAAAGGACACCCGCAACTCCTGGATCGTTTGCCAAATCGAGGACAGGCGCAGCAGCGGTTGCGTGACGTAGCCACTGATGATGCGGAAGGCGATCAATTGGCCCAGGGTGAGTTCACTTCTGAGCACCATGCCCGCCCCCACCCACAGCACCAGAAGTTGGGAGAGCTTTTGCAATACCTGGCTGCTTTCGTTGAGGAAGGTGCCGGTGATGGTCTTGTCGAAGGTGCGGGAGATGTATTTGGCGTAGAAGTCTTGCCATTTCCAGCGACTGACCATCTCCACGTTCTGGGCCTTCACGGTTTGGATGCCGCTGATGACCTCCACCAGGTGGCTTTGGGTGCGGGCATTTTCTTCCGCGGCTTGGCGGTACTGGCGGCGAAACAGGGGGGCGCCTCCAAGGGTGATGGCGATCTGGATCGGCAACACCGCCAGGGCAATCAACGTCAACAGCCAGCTGTAGATCACCATGACGATGATGTAGATCACCGAAAAAGCCGCATCCAAGATGGTGATCAACGCCTGTCCGGTGAGGAAGTTGCGGATTTTTTCCAGCTCAGCGATGCGCGTGCCCAGCTCACCCACAGGCCGGCGGTCGAAGTAATTGAGTGGCAGCCGCAGCAGGTGGTCGATCACCTCCGCGCCGAGGCGCAGGTCGATGCGATTGGTGGTGTCGGCGAACAGGAAGGTGCGCAGGGAGCCGATCACGCCCTCCATGACGGTGACCACCACCAGGGCCAAACCAAGGATCTGGAGGGTGTCCAGGCTGCGCTGGGCAATCACCTTGTCGATGATCACCTGGATCAGCAGGGGATTGGCGAGGCTGAAGAGTTGCACCACGAAGGAGGCCAGCAGCACCTGGAGGAGCATCCCCCGGTAGCGTTTGAGGGCGGGCCAGAACCAGCCGGGGCCAAACCGCTGCTCCGGCGTGCTGGTGCTGCGCTCCAGCAGGAGCAGCTCCAACCCCTCCGGATAGGCCTCCTGAATCTGGGGAGGGGTGAGCCGCACCCACCCGTCCCTGGGGGAAGCCAGGGTCCAACCCTGGGCGATGCTGCTCACCAGAATCGCGAAGCTGTCCTTCCACGGCACCAGGGCGGGGGTGATCAGGCGGGTGGCCACGTCGGTGCCCACCCGCGCCCCGCTGACGATCAGGCCAAGGAGGGAGGCGATCTGAGCCAGGAGCTGCAGGTTGGGCCGCTGACCCTGCTCCACTTTTTCCCGCAGCACCTTCTCCACCGCGTCGCGCCGATAGGGCAGCTTCAACAGCTTGGCGAGCATCTGCAGGCAAGCGCTGGTCTCCGCCAAGACGCCGCTGGCCCGCACCACCGTGAGCCCCCGGTGGGGACCGGGCTGGCCCAGGTCCAGGCTGGTGGGCTGGGGCAGGGTGCCGTCCGTCACGGCCAACGAATCGGCCAGGATCGCCCCGTCCGCGCTGGATGGTGGGGCCGCCCCCGGCAGGGGCACGGCGAGGAGGCGTGGGGGGAGGGGTGGCAGGGGCTTGGGGGCGAACGTGCCTGGGCTCAGACGGCTGCCGAGGGGCAGGTCGGGCACGTTGGCGCTAATCAAATAGAGGGCCTCTCCCTCCCGGGGCCGCAACCGACCCTCCGCAGGCGGCAGCAAGCGAACCTCGCCGGCCAACTCCTCCAGCCGTTGCCGCCAACGGATGGGGTCGAAGGGTTCGGCCGTGGCGTTTTGATCTTCCAACAGGCCGAGGAGGGCATGCAGTTCCGCCAACCAGAGATGCTGGGCACACCAGCCACGGAACGCTTCCTCCTGGCGCAGCAGATCGACCACGAGGGCATCGGGGAGGGCCATCGCCACCACGGGGGTGGCGGCGCTCACCTGCTCGCAGGCCGCGGCCCGCAGCAGCGAGGCCAACCCCACGATTTCGCCGGTGCCGAGCTTGCGCAGGGTGAAGGGCCGCGCCTCCCGCTGGCCCAGCAGTCGCGCCTCCCCCTCCACAATCACCAAAATCTGGGCACCGATGGCGCCATCGCTGCTCATCTGCTGCCCTTCGGCGAACTGCATCCGTTGGCTGGCCGTCTCCAATCGGTTGCGGGCGGCGCTGGAGAGGAGGCAGAACGGCTCCAGGCTCAGCCACGTCTGGCGCTGGTCCGCGGTGGTGGTGGTGGAGAGGGCCATGGGGTTCAGGTGGATGGGGTCGGCTTGTGCGCGTTGATCAGCTCTTTCACCTCGTCTTCCAGCCATTCCTCAAAGAGCTCGTGGGTCATGCGGGTTTGCATGGCGTCGTCGAAGGTGGCGGGCTGCAGGGATTCCAGGCGCACCACCAACCACCAGCGATCGATGGACAACGGCGGACGCAGCTCCCCCGGCTGGCTGGTGCGCAACACATTGGCGAGGATCGGATGGGCCTGCAGGAGGGGAACGGGACCCACCACACCGCGGGTGGCCTGCTCGGGTCCTTCCGCGTAGGTGGCGGCCAACTCGGCGAAGTCGGCCTCCCCTTCGGCGATGCGCAAATAGAGCTCGTTGGCTAGGGCCGCGCTGCTTACCCGCAGCAAGCTGTAGATCACCGTGTCGAGTTGTTGTTTGCGGCTGAGGAAGCGCTGCTCGGCGCGATGCAAAAACTGTTCATGGCAATGGTGACGGACACGCACGGGAAGCTCCGCCTGCCACAGGGCGTCGGCTTCCGTCATGCCCTGATTGGCCAGATGGTTGGCCAGCTGCTCGGGCGATTGGATTCCCTTCTGTTGCAACCAGCCCTTTTGCGCCTCTTGCTGCTCCTCTTCCGTCAAGGTCACCTCAGCCACGGCTGCCGCGATGACGGTTTGGCGGAGCAGGGGCACCAGCAGTTGGTGGCGGGCAAGCACGCGCCAAAGGGGCTCCGGCAGCGTGTAAGGCAAGTCGACCCTGGCGTGGCGGACGCTGGGGTTGAGGGCGCCGGGCACCGCGGCGCCTGGGCCGGGAGACACCTGATCCAGGGAGGCCGGAGGTGCCTCCGGAGGTTTGGGGGGAGGAACCGGGCCAAGGTTGATGCTCCCCCCGAAGCCAGGGGACAGGGGAAGGGACGTGCTGAGCGTGATGTCCTCAGACGCCATGGGCTCGGAGAGGGACGGATCCGAGCTTGCGGTCACTGGCTTGACGGGCTCTGGGGGCACGGGGACGGGGCGTGGGGACAGGGCACGGCCGATGCGGACAACACATCCGTGGTGTGAAGGTAGCCGACATCGGCCCGACTGGCCGTGACCTGTGGCCGGATTGCGGGCTCACCCCCTCGCCAGCAGCTCCCGCAGCCCCCCCTCATCGAGCACGGCCACGCCGAGGCCCTGGGCCTTGCTCAACTTGCTTCCGGCGTCCTCCCCCGCCACCACCCAACTGGTTTTACGGCTCACGCTGCCGCTCACCTTGCCGCCCGCCGCCTCGATCAAGTCCTGGGCCTGGCGCCGACTCATGGTGGGCAACGTGCCGGTGAGCACAAAGGTTTGGCCGGCCAGGGGGGCGGTGGGCCCCTCGGCTGGCCCGGTGAGCGGCGGGGGCGCTTCCCCCCGGCCGAGGGAGAAGCCCTGGGCGGCCAACCGCCGGAGCAGCTCGCCATTGGCTGGGGTGGCGAACCATTGCCGCAACGACTGCGCGATCTCCTGGCCCACCCCAAACACCGCCGTGATGCGCTCGGGCTCGTTCTCCGCGGCCCGCCGCAAGGCGTCCGCGTCGGGGAAGGCCCGCGCCAGGGCTTTGGCGTTCACCTCCCCGACATGGTGAATGCCCAAGCCAAAGAGTTGGCGATGCCAGGGTTGGCCCTTCGCGGCGGCCAGGGCGTCCACCAGATTGCTGGCGGACTTCTCCCCCATGCGCTCAAGGCTGGCGAGCAGAGCGGCATCGAGGCGATGGAGATCGGCGATGGATCGCACCAGCCCGCGATCGACGAGCTGCCCAATCAACTTGCTCCCCAGGCCCTCCACGTCCAGGGCACCTTTGCTGACCCAGTGGCGCAGCGATGCCCGCAGAATCGCCGGACAGCCGTTGTTGACACAGCGGGTGTCCGCCTCCCCCTCCTCCCGCACCAGCTCAGAGCCACACTCCGGACAACGGCTCGGCAGGGCGAGTGGGCGGGCGCCATCAGGGCGCAGCTCGGGCAGCACGCGCACCACCTCCGGAATGATCTCGCCCGCCTTGCGTACCACTATCGTGTCACCACTGTGCAGATCCAGATCGCGCAGGCGGTCGGCGTTGTGCAACGTGGCGCGACTCACGCTGGTGCCCGCCAGGGGAACGGGCTCGAATTCGGCGACCGGCGTGACTTTGCCGGTGCGACCCACCTGGGCCACGAGCCGCAACAGCTTGCTGGGGGCCTCCTCCGCGGCGTACTTCAGGGCAATGGCCCAACGGGGAGCCTTCTGGGTGAAGCCGGCATCGGCCTGCAGCCGCAAATCATCGAGCTTCACCACCACGCCATCGGTGGCGTAATCAAGATGTTGACGTTCCGTCTCCCAGGTGCGCACAAAGGCTTCCACAGCGGCCAGATCGGCGCAACGGGCAAAGTGGGGATTCACCTGAAAACCAGCCTCCCGCAACCATGCCAACGCCTCCCATTGGCTCTTCGGCGCCCCGGGCCACCCCTCGGGCCCATGCACGGTGTAGGCGAAAACATCCAGCCGGCGGGCCGCCACCACCTTGGGATCCAGTTGCCGCAGGGTGCCCGCGCAGGCATTGCGCGGATTGGCGAAGAGGGGTTCTCCCCGGACTTGCCGCTCCGCATTGATGGCCGCGAAGGTGGAGGTGCTGATCAGGGCCTCTCCCCGCACCTCCAGCCAAGGCGGAGGGGTGTCCAACGTCAGCCGCAGGGGAACGCTCTGGATCGTGCGCACATTGGCCGTGATTTCCTCCCCACGCTCCCCGTCGCCCCGGGTGGCGGCCCGCACCAACACACCATCCTCATAGCTGAGGGCGAGGGCATTGCCATCAATCTTGAGTTCACCCACCATGGCCAGGGCAGGCAGTGGTTCCCCCGGAGGAGGAAGGCGATCCAGCTCCCGCAGCAGCCGGCTGTACCACTTTTCCAGCTCCTCCAAGGAGAAGGCGTTGTCGAGGCTGGTCAGCGGTACGCGGTGCTCCACCGTGGGGAAACTCTCCGCGGGCGGGCCACCCACCCGCTGGGTGGGGCTGTCGAGGCTGCGCAGCTCCGGGTGGGCCCGCTCCAGATCCGCCAACTCCCGGTAGAGCTGGTCGTAGACCGCATCCTCCAGGAAGGGGGCATCCAGCACGTAGTAGGCGTGGGCCGCCCGTTGCAGCAGGCGTCGCAGGTCCTCGGCGCGGTGCCGCTGGGCTGGGGTGGGCGTCACGGCGGGCGTCACGACGGTGTCCAGGGGGCGGGGGTGCGGGGGCGGGGACAGCGGCCTCAGCTGGCCGCGACCTTCTGGATGCGGTCCACCCGCCAGGCCTCATCCACCTTGACGAAGGTGAAATCGAGGGGAAGTTCGTCTTTGTCGTCTGATTTGAGCTTCACCGTGAGGATCACCTGGTCGTCCTGCAGGCGGGGGCGGCCGGAGCGCAGGTTGCGGTACTTGTTGAGCTGCAAGCCCGCCAGGAAGCGGATGAACTGCTGCCGATTGACGTGGGAGCGGTAATTCTTCGTCGTCAGCAGGTAGGCCCCATCCACCTGGCCGGAGGCCACCTGGGTGAAGAACTGCTTGATCAGCGGATTGATGCCGCGGGCGCTGAGCACCAGGCGCACCGCGGAGATCGTCCAATAGAGCAGCAGGGCCCCGGCACCGGCCAGCAGCAGCTTGCCGCCAATGTCCCTGGCCAATCCCCAATCCATGGAAGCGCATGCGACGAACAGCGGCCTGAGTCTGCCCGACGGTGCCGCGCCTTTGGCGAATCCAGGCAAACTGGACCGGCCACCCCCTCGGGGTCGATTCCAGCCCTGGTCCTTGCCGCTCGAGCCTCTTCTTCCCCTGTTCCACCAGCTCAACCGCGAGCATTTTGAGGGCAGCCTCGTGGTGGGGGATCGCCCCCTGGTGGCCTTGCGCTGGAGCGATGGCCGGCTCACCCGCACCGCAGGCCTTTACCGCCGCTGGGCCAGCGCCGCCGGGGAGATCAGCAGCGAGATCGTGCTCTCCCGTCCCCTGCTGGATCCCTTGCCCCGCACGGCCACCTTGAGCACCCTTTGCCACGAAATGATCCATGCCTGGGTGGACCGGGTGCTGGGCGCCAAGGAGGCGCACGGCCCCCTCTTTCGCGCCCGCATGGCCCAAATCAACGCCCGCCAGCCAGGGTTTGCGGTAAGCCTGCGCCACCGCTACCCCGTGCCGGCGCGGGCCGCCCGTTGGCTGGCGCGCTGCCCCCGCTGCGGGATCAGCGCCCCCTACCGCCAACGGCGCCAGGGACTGGCCTGCCGGCCCTGCTGCGAACGCTTTCACGCGGGCCGCTGGGACGCCTCCTGCCTGCTGGTGTTTGAACCGTTCACGCCCTAGCCTCCCGCCAGCTGGCGTGGTCCATGGGCGTTTTTCTTTGGAGCCTGGAGTGGGGGGGAATCAGCATCACCCTGCTGGGCCTGGCGCGGGAACATTGGCTGCGCAAGCGACCTCGCTAGGATCGGGCCATGGATTGGGCAGAAGGTGAGGATCGGCTAGCGGCGCGGATCAGCGGGGGGGAGTCGCGGTCCACCCGTCGCGCATTGGACGACCGTTTGGGCACCTGGGTCAATCGGGGCCGGGAGCTGGTGGATGGGGTCTCCGGCGCCCGGCCGGGGTCCCGCGCCCCCAACCGTGGCGTGGAGCGGGGTTCGGGTGGACGGGGTGGTTTGGAGGGGCTGGGCCGCTGGGTGGAGGGACGGCTCGATTGGCTGTTGGACGACCGCGAGGACTGGCGGGAGCCCTGGCAGGAGGGCGATCGGCCCCCAACGCGCCGCTGGGAGGACGCCCCGCCGGCTTCCGGCCGCTCCCGCGCCCCCCTTGAAGCCATTTCCCGCCGTGGTAGCGGGGCCCGAGCCCCTGAGCCGCCGCCGGCGACACCGATCGCGGAGGCCTCTGGCAGCGCTGGGGGAGACGAGGACTGGCCCGATGCGGAGGCGTTCAACGTCTCCCGCTGGCGGCGGGAGGCCCCGGCCCCGCGCCAGGCCGTCAATCCCCTGGCCGATCCCCCCACGCCGCAGCCGCCGGGCCGTCCCCTTCCCCGCTCCACCCGCCGCCGCTAAAGGTTCCGGTTTACATTCAGGGTTGTGCCATCCCCTTCCCTCCCCCATGAGCAGCTTGGTCGTTGTGGGCTTCCCAACCGTGGCTGAAGCGGAGCAGGTGCGCCGCGCTTTGGTGGATTTTCAAAAGGAACAACTCCTTTCCCTGGAGGACGCGGTGGTGGTGGAGCGTGACGCCGAGGGCCAAGTCCACCTCCACCAGGCCGTCAACCTCACGGCGGCTGGCGCGGCGAGCGGTGGCTTTTGGGGCGTGCTGGTGGGCTTGCTTTTCCTGAACCCCCTGTTGGGGGCCGCGGTGGGGGCGGGCGTGGGCGCCGCCTCTGGCGCCCTGGCCGACCTGGGCATCAACGATGGCTTCCTCCGGGAAGTGGGTGGAGGACTGGCCACGGACAGCGCCGCCCTGTGCGTGTTGTTGCGGGAATCCACGCCGGATCGGGTGATCGAGCGCCTTCAGGCCCATGCCCCCAACGCCCGCTTGCTGCGCACCAACCTCAGCCACGCCGATGAGAACCGCTTGCGTCAGCTGCTGGAGCAGGCAAGCCAGCGGGCCCATGGGGAGTCCGCCTGAGGGCGGAGCCCACCTCGAAGCCGCAGCCCCGCTCGCGCAGCTTGTTGTTCACCGCCCCCACCAGATCCGGTGGGATTTCAGCGGCGATGTCTTCGGCGCTCATCACAACCACGTCACTCCCCTGTTGCAAGGCGCTGAGCCAATCCGCCCAGAGCTCCACCAGCTGGGGCTGGCGCCTTGGCCGCAGGCCCTGCCGTTCCAAGTGGGGGGCGCACCCGTCCCGATTCCACAGGGTGGGTTGGGAGGGGTTGCTGTGGCGGCGCTGGGCGAGGCCGCGGCGCAGGGCGGTCGCGGTGGGGCCACCATCCCGGTGACGCAGGCC
>JBKCVY010000330.1:0-4593 GCA_046317475.1 Cyanobacteriota bacterium
CCAGTCCAGTGCTGAGGCTTTGCGTCAGGCCTTCCGTGACCTCGACACGCCCTATCTGCTGCGTTCCCTGGAGCGTGCGGAGACATGCAAGCGCGCTCCCTCCCACGCCAACCGCTTCCGCAACCACTGGAACCATGCCCACGGCACACGGCCGCGCCTGCTGGCCTGCAGCCGCTGGCAGGCGGCCAGCTCTCCAGACGACGCTCTGGCCCCTGAGCTCCGTCCCTTCATGAACAGGCTCCAGGAGCCCGACGGGGAGACGCCCGAGGGCAAAACCACCGCTTATGTGGGCTTGGCGGATTGTCCTGACGACAGGCGGCACAGGGGTGCCATCCTCAAGGCCATCTTCAGTTCGCCGCTGCCCGTGGTGTTGCTCTGGCGGGCGGATGGCGCCGATCGTTCGCTCCGGTGGGACCGCGCCGGCGAGCTCCTCGCGCGCGCCCTGCCGGCCCTGCCTGAGGCTGCCCGCGGGACGGAACCGGCCGACGGGACGGCTCTGCATGTCTTGGACCTTGCCGCGAAACCTTGGTGTTCTCTGGAGGCCGCCCTGCGAAGGAAACACCTCCTTGGTGCCAGCAAGCTCTGGGTGGACCACGCCCTGTTGGTGGTGGATTGTCCGCAGCGTTGGCCCTCTCGCCTCAGCGCCGACCCGCGGGCGGCTCCCCTGCGCCTCCGCCGCGCCAGCCCCCCTTAGCCTCCACCCCCAACCTCCATGACGCCCGACCCCCGAACGTTTGAACTGTTTCGCCGCCTCGAAACGGACAGCGGTGCTCTTGCCTCGCCTTCGCGCCAGGAGGAATGGCCCCCGTCGCCACCGTGGCGCCCGACCCTTGAAAAAGACGAGCTGAACCGGGTGATGCCCGAGGAGTCGGACCGAACGTTGTGGGAGCAACTGCTCCGCGCGCCCGCTCCCGGTGGCTTGGAGCAGAGCAAAGGGGCCGTGCTGTCGTTGCCGGAAGATCAGGTCGAGAATGGGGTGTCGGCCGGCGATCGGGTGCGCTTGGCCGTCAATGCCGCGATCCATCTGCGCCGCCCCCTCTTGGTGTCCGGTGATCCGGGCACGGGAAAGACCAGCCTGGCCTATGCCATCGCCTGGCAACTCGGGTTGGGACCCGTGCTCACCTGGCCCATCACCACGCGCAGCCGCCTGCGGGAGGATGGCCTCTATGGCTATGACGCCATCGGCCGCCTTTACGCCACACAGATCGCGGCGGCTCAGTTGGAGACACCCGCTGACAACGCGGAAGCCAAGCGAGCGGCGCAGGAGGCCAGCTCCATCGGCCGCTTCATCAAATTGGGCCCGGTGGGCACCGCCTTTCTGCCCTCGCGCTGGCCGCGGGTGCTGTTGATCGATGAGATCGACAAGGCGGACCTGCAGCTGCCCAATGAATTGCTGCATCTGTTTGAAGAAGGGCAATTCATGATCGATGAACTGCGGCGTGAAGCGGGCAGTAATAAGGAGTCTGTTCAGACCTGTGATGAGCGCCAGGTTGACATCCATGGTGGCAAGGTTCAATGCCATGAGTTCCCGATTGTGGTGATGACCAGCAACCGGGAACGCGATTTTCCCCCGGCGTTTCATCGCCGTTGCCTGCGGGTTGACATGCCCCGGCCAACGCAGTCAAGCCTTGAGCAGCTGGTGAAGCTGCACTTCCGAGGCCGCGGCGCCAGCTGGAATCCCGCCCACGACTCCCTCCTTGACCAGTCGATCAAAGATTTTCTGGTGGGAGGCAATAACCCGGACCGCGCGATTGACCAGTTGCTCAATGCCATCTACCTCCTCACCCAGACCAGCGCTGAGCAGCTGGCGGAGGCGCCCATCAAGGAGTTGCGGCAGATCCTGCAACGGCGCCTGAGTGAAAACGGCTGACCATGGCGCCTTCACTGTTGCGGCAGGTTCTTCAGGGCTTGGCCTCCGCCGTGCCGGACACACCGGATGCGCTCACCCTCGCGGAAGCGCTCTGGCTGGCGCCCTTGTTGCCAGCGCCGGCGGAAGAGGAATTCCTGGTCCCTGAAAACGACCCAGAGGCCTCCGACGCGCTGACGCCTGGCGATCGGGAGGCGCCAGACCCCCGCCCGCTGCCGCGGGAGAGCAACGCTGACGCCGGCGAGGCGAACCCTGAACCGCCGCCCGCGCCGACCATTACAGCCGCGGTGGAGGCGCCCAAGGACCCCGCATCGTCGGACCACACGCCAGCGCCTGCCGCGGCGTTGCTGCCCCGGGTGGCTCTCCCGCTGGAGAGCGACGCCAGGGCTCTTCTGCCCGTTTGGCTGGAGGATCCCCCGTTGCTGGTGGACAGCCTGGCGTTGTTGCGGGCGCTGGCGCCGCTGCGGGATCAGTCGGTGCCCGGCCCTCGCCTTCGCCTGGATGAGGAGGCCACTGTCGAGGCCTATGTCGCCTCCTGCGGGCCAGAGGGTCGCGGTGGCTGCTGGCAACCGGTGTTGGTGCCGATCTCTGAGCCTCGCTATGAGCTGGTGCTGGTGATCGACGGCGCTCCGATGATGGCGCTCTGGGAACGGCTTGTGCTGGACCTTCAACGGGCCCTCGCCAGCTGCGCCGTGGTGAGCCAGCTGCGTTTGGTGCGGCTGGCGGCCGACGGTTCGGTGCCACCGCGTCAGCGGCGCTGGTGTCAGCCCCAGCCCGAGGGCCGACGCTTGATCCTGCTGCTCAGCGACTGCTGCGGAGAGGCCTGGTGGAGCGGGGCGATGGCGGATCGTTTGGCCGCGTGGGGGCGAACGGAATCGCGGGCGATTCTGCAGGTTTTGCCCAGCTGGATGTGGCCGCAAACAGCCTTGGCTTTGGGGGATGACTTGGTGCTGAGCAATGGGGGCACGGCGGCCCATGTTCGCTGGAAAGCGGAGCGGCAGCGCTGGCTGAGTGATGAGCCTCCCTGGCTGGCTGTCGCCCCCGCCGAGCGAGCACGCCTCAGCACCACCGCGGTTGTGTTGCGTTGCGAGCCAGAAGCTGTCGCGGTGTGGAGTGATCTTCTCCTGGCACGGCCTCGCCGGAGTTGCGCGGGGGTGTTGTTGCCAAAGGAAGAGGCGCTGGCGCGGCAAGAGCGCGCTGATCAGGAGCGGGTTGCGGAGCGTGAGGACGGGGAGCGAGCGCTGTCCTCGGGTGCTGAGGCGGAGGCGGAACTGGATCGGCTGAGGGCGTTTCAGGCCCTGGCCACGCCCCGCGCGCGTCAGCTTTTGCGCCTGTTGGCGGCGGCTCCGGTGCTCAGCCTGCCGGTGATCCGCCTTGTGCGTCAGGCCCTGCTGTTCGGTGATCGCACACCGTTGGCCACGGCGGAGGTGTTGCTCGGCGGCGTGCTTCAGCTGAAGGAGATCCCTGGCGAGAAGGCGGATCAGGCCGGCCTGTCGGAGACATGGCAATTCATCATGGCGCCCGAGGTGCGGGAAGAGCTGCTGCGTGGCGTCGAAGACCTGGATGCGGTCATTGTCTTCAACGCTGTGACCCGCCTGGTGGAGGAGCGCTGGAACCAGTTCATGCCAAGGGGCAGCTTCCGCGCTTTCCTCACCGACCCGTTTCACCATGCCCCCCCCGAGCTGGCGGGCATGGAGAGCTTTGCCACTGTGGCGGCCCACGTGCTTGAGCAGCTGGGCGGCGACTATGCCGCGCTGGCCAGTCAACTGCGCGAGGGTGCCCGCAAGACGGTGGTGGAACCCTGGCCAGCGAGTGACTTTACCTTTGAGGACAGGGAGCTGGACACGGGCGCCTTGCACCCGGCGGGATGGCCTGCCTTGGAGGCGCTTTCCGTCGAAACGGTTCAGGACCAAGCGCAGGCGCTCGAATCTCTTGGCTTCAACACGGCCACGATCTCCCCCTCGGCCCGCTTGGGGCTCCCCGTGTTTGGTCAGCGCTGGTCGAAGCCGGCCCTTCGTCGCCTGCAAGGCAGCAGCTGGTGTTTCCGGCAACCGCTCCGCGCCGTGAAGGATGAAGCTGACGGCTCCGCCCTGGCCCTCACCCTCGTGGAGATCCCCGAGGGCACGTTCTTGATGGGCTCCCCGCCGGAAGAGCCCAAGCGAGCAGGCGGTGAAGGCCCCCAGCATGAGGTGACGCTGCAGAGCTTTTTCATCAGCCAAACGCCGATCACCCAGGGGCAGTGGCGGGAGGTGGCGGGCTGGCGGGAGCAGCCTGGCGAGCGCTGGGGGAGGGAGCTGGAGCCGGAGCCAGCGTTCTTTCAGCCTCGCCCCCATCCAGAGGCGAGAAGTTGGGCCGGTGGAGTGTTTTCCCTGCTGCCAGGGGAAAGCACCAGCGACCAGCGACCGGTGGAGAATGTGAGCTGGCTGGAGGCGAGGGAATTTTGCATGCGTCTGAGCCAACGCACGGGCCGCCACTACAGCTTGCCGAGTGAAGCCCAGTGGGAGTATGCGTGCCGTGCGGGCACCATCACGCCCTTTCATTTCGGCGCCACGCTCACATCAGCGCTGGCTAATTACGACGGCAATTACAGCTATGCCGGTGGCCCCAAGGGTGAGTACAGGAGGCAGACCACGCCGGTGGGGATGTTTCCGGCCAACGCCTGGGGCCTGCAGGACATGCACGGGAACGTGTGGGAGTGGTGCCTGGATCATTGGCACGCCAGTTAT
>JBKCVY010000331.1:0-4485 GCA_046317475.1 Cyanobacteriota bacterium
TCTTCCTAGTTATATCCCTCCCAAGGCATGTAGGCGATCACCACGTTTTGTCCGAGGGCGATTTCACCACCTTCGCACGCGGAGCCATTGGCCAGCACCTGTCCGGCAATCACCTGGTCTCCCTGTTGGACAATGGGACGCTGATTGAGGCAGGTGTCCTGGTTGGAGCGCTGATATTTCTGCAGGTAGTGGGTGTATTCAATTCCTTGGTCGTCCCGAATCACGATGGCGGTGGCATCGACATAGGTGACCGTGCCATTCACCCGGGTGATGGGCACCATGCCCGAGTCCCTTGCCACCTGGGTTTCCAATCCCGTGCCCACCAGTGGTCGCTCTGGCCGCAACAACGGCACGGCTTGACGCTGCATGTTGGATCCCATCAGGGCACGGTTGGCGTCATCGTGCTCCAGGAAGGGAATCAACGAGGTGGCGACGGAAATGACCTGAACAGGGGAGAGCTGAACGTAGTCAACCTGCTGGGGGGGGACTTTTTCAAAGTCCTGCCGATAGCGCACAGGCACGAGGTCTGAGGTGATCACCCCGTCGGGATCGGTGGAAATGTCACCCGGCGCGATTCGGCATTCATCTTCCAGATCCGCGGAGAGATAAATGGGTCGTCCGCTCTTGATGACGACCCCGTTCTCCACTTTCCAAAAGGGTGTCTCAATGAATCCATACTCATTAACCCTGGCGTGGGTAGCCAGGGAGCCGATCAATCCGGCGTTGGGACCTTCCGGTGTCTCGATGGGGCAGATGCGCCCGTAGTGGGACGGGTGGATGTCGCGCACCGCAAAGCCCGCCCGCTCACGGGTCAAACCACCGGGACCAAGGGCGCTGATCCGGCGCTTGTGGGTCAGCTCAGCCAGGGGGTTGGTTTGATCCATGAACTGGCTCAACTGGCTGGAACCAAAGAACTCCTTGATGGCTGCCACGAGGGGTTTGGGATTCACCAATTGGGCCGGGGTCAACGAATCCGTCTCTCCCACCGTCATCCGTTCTTTGATGATTCTCTCAAGCCGGTTCAGGCCAACACGCACTTGGTTTTGCAGCAATTCACCAACGGAGCGAACGCGGCGATTGCCCAGATGGTCAATGTCGTCCAAGCTGGCGCCACCCACATCCAGCTCCAGGTTGATCAGGTAATCAATGGTGGAGAGCACATCTTCTGGTGTGAGCGTGCGCACAGCATCGGGGATGGTGAGCCGCAGTTTCTTATTGATTTTATAGCGACCAACCCGACCCAGGTCGTACCTTTTGGGATCGAAGAATCGACTGTGCAACAGCTGCTGGCCTCCGCTGACCGATGGAGGTTCGCCGGGCCGTAACTTCTTGTAAAGCTCTAGCAGCGCCTGGTCCTCAGAGGAAATTCCCTCATCATTCGCGGCGGCAATGGATTTTTGATAGTATTCGGGATGTCTTAATTTGTCTAGGACGTCATTATCGGACAAGCCAATGGCGCGCATCAAGACGTGGGCGTTGATTTTCCTTGTCTTGTCCACGCGCACATGAAGAAGATCATTTTTGTCTGTTTCAAACTTTAACCAAGCACCCCGGTTGGGGATCAGGCTGGCATTGAATGTTTTGCGACCATTCTTGTCTTGTTCGTCTTTGAAATAGACGCCGGGCGAACGTACAATCTGGTTGACAATGACCCGCTCCGCCCCGTTGATGATGAACGTGCCACGCTCCGTCATTAACGGCAATTCGCCGATGAAAACCTCCTGTTCCTTGATCTCGCCTGTCTCCTTGTTCACCAGCCGGCAGGTGACATACATTTGGGATGCAAACGTGGCGTCCCGGCGCTTGGCCTCTTCGACGTCATGGCGGGGGCGCTTCAGCCGGTATTCATCCCCAATGAAGTGAAGTTCCAACTTGCCTGTGTAGTCGGTGATTGGGGAAAAACTGTCAAGTTCCTCAATCAGCCCCTTTTCCAGAAACCATTTGAAACTCGCCCGCTGGACCTCCACCAGATCGGGGAGGTAGGTCACGGTCTTAGCGACCTGGATCGCGCTGCTCATGCGGGTAACCTGCAGACTGGAAGAAGGGAAGAAGACAGACGAACGGGGCCCGGCCTGCCCCGCGATGGCTTGGTGGATGGCCTTGGGCGTCCGTTAGGGAGGCGTAGGCTTACCCCAAGCCTCCTCAAGGTGGCGTTGGCCAGCCGCCCGCGCCCCCATGCGAGAACTCCGTGCCGTGGAGGGGCGCCAATGCCATGGAAGGGGTCATCAAGAAAGCCGACACCAAAGACAGGAGGACTCTGACGCCATAAGGGCAATTGAGAATCATACAGTATGGAAGCCCAGGTCGAATAACCGGGAGGCGTTGGCTGAGCTGGTCCGGGCGACCTCCTCAAAGCTTTCGCCTCGCAACTCCGCCACCTTGGCGGCGACCGCCGCCACATTGGCTGGTTCATTGCGCTTCCCCCTGCGGGGGGCTGGAGAGAGGAACGGGCAATCGGTTTCCACCATGTAGCGATCGGCGGGCACCTGGCGGGCGCAGGCCTGGATCTGCTCTGCCTTGGGAAAGGTGACCGTGCCGCTGAAGCTGATCTGGAATCCCAGGTCCAAGAAGGCGGCCATTTCCGCGGGGGTGCCTCCCCAGCAGTGCATCACCCCAGCGGGGCACCGTCCCTCCCCCTGGCGCTGGCGTAACAGCTCGATCATGGGGACCGCCGCCTCCCGGCAGTGGATGATGACGGGCAAGCCCAGCTCGCAGGCCAGGTCTAGCTGGGGATCCAGCACGGCCAACTGGTCCGCCAAATTGCTCTGGCGGTAAAGATCCAGCCCCATCTCGCCGACCGCCACCACCCTGGCATCCGCCCTGGCGGCCTCCCGCAGCACGGCTGCTGTGGTGGACTCCCATTTCTGGGTGTCCAGCGGATGGACCCCCACGGCGTAGCGCAGCTCGGACACTTGGTCCGCCAGCTGACGCATGGCCGGGATTTCCGCAGGCTCCACGCAGGCATGGATGACCGCCCCAACTCCGGCCTCCCGCCAGCGGGCCACCACCTCCTGGAGATCGTCATCAAACTGCCGGAAAACCAGATGACAATGGCTGTCAATCAGCATGGCTGATGGGGCGGGGTTGGACGGAGCTGCTGGCGGCGGGCCAGCCCTCAGGAATTCACCAGGGTGGTGCCGCTGGCCGGTTCCAGGGCCTTCTTCACGGCCGCACTGAGCCGGGATTTTTTATGGGCACCGCCGTTTTTATGGAGCACACCCACCTTGACCGCCTTGTCGATTTTGCTGAAGGCCGCGTTCAGGCTTTGTTGCACCACCTCGCGGGTGACCTCGCCCTGGCCCTGCCCATAGCCGCCACAGGCGGTGAGGCATCGCTTCATCAGCGTGCGCAGGGCGGATTTGTAGCTGCGATTGCGCATGCGGTTGCGCTCAGCCACTTCAATGCGTTTCTTCGAGGATTTGTTATTGGCCACAGGATCCGGGCGCCGTCCAAACAAACGACCACCTTATCCCAATGCCTTGCCCTCCCCCCAGTGGCGCGGCAACACGCCCTAGCCTCACGGAGAGCTTGCCCGGTGCTGTGGTCGCCTCCCATCCTGCCCCCGGGGCCCCCTCCGAGGCCTCCCTTCTCGCCTGCCTGCGCGATCCCGAGGCAGCCGCGCGACGGCTCGCCGAGATCGCCGCCCGCACCGAGGGTCAGCGGATGCGCCAGGAGGAGGAGACGGTGGCCCGTCTTCTGGAGCAGGTGCGGCTGGAGGGAGATGCGGCGCTGATCAGCCTCACCGAAGCCTTTGATGGCGTCCGTCCCGACCCCCTGCGGATCCCTGAAGACCGCCTGAGGCAAGCCTGGGAGGAGCTGCCCTCCTCCCTGCGGCAGGCTCTGGAGCTGGCCCATGGCCGGATTCTGCGCTTCCACGCCTGCCAGATCCCGGAGGAGCTGAGCCTGCGGGGAGCCCACGGCGAACGTTTGGGGCGCCGCTGGCGGCCGGTGGAGCGGGCGGGTCTCTACGTGCCGGGCGGACGGGCCGCCTATCCGAGCACGGTGTTGATGAATGCCATCCCCGCCCGCGTGGCCGGGGTGGGGAGGATTGTCATGGTGACGCCACCGGGACGTGACGGGGAACCCAATGCGACGGTGCTGGCCGCTGCCCACCTGGCCGGGGTGCGGGAGGTGTACCGGGTGGGCGGTGCCCAGGCGATCGCCGCCCTCGCCTGGGGGACCGAAACCATTCCGCGGGTGGATGTGATCAGTGGGCCTGGCAACCTCTGGGTCACCCTCGCAAAAAAGGCGGTCTACGGGCGGGTGGGGATCGATTCGCTGGCGGGCCCCAGCGAAGTGCTCGTCATCGCCGATCACACGGCCCGCGCCGAACGGGTGGCCGCCGATCTCATGGCCCAGGCGGAGCATGACCCCCTGGCGGCGGCGATTCTGCTCACCACCAGCGAGGAGCTGGCGGCGGCGGTGCCCGGCGCGGTGGCGCGGCAAGTGGAGGACCATCCCCGCGCCGCCTTCGGGCGCCAGGCC
>JBKCVY010000332.1:0-3007 GCA_046317475.1 Cyanobacteriota bacterium
GGCCCATGGCGCTGCTGTAGCCCGTGGTGAGACCGCGTCCCTTGGGATCGAGGAAGTTGCTGGTGCGGTAGCTGGGCGCGCGATAGCTGCCGGTGAGGTCCGTGCTTGTGGAGAAGCTGGCCCCCGTGCCCGTGGCCACCAATTCCTTGCTAGAGAAGGTGAAGGGCACCTCCTCTCCACCGGGCAGCAACACGGTGATGGGTTGGAAATCAATCCCACCCTTTTCCGTGAAGGTGAGGGTGTTGTCCTCAAGCTTCAGATCACCAAACACCTGATCCAGGCTGGAGGTGTAACGGGTGAGAATCTTGCCGGCCACAAACTGGGCCTCTTGGCGCTTGTTGGCGGGTTCGCCCTTGACGAAAACTTCGGAGGGATGCAGGCAAATTTCCTTGAGGCGATAGGTCGCGGAGGCATCGAGGGGGATGGAGCCGCGTGCCGTGTCGGGGAGGGTCGGGCAGTCGTTGGCCCGCCCGGTGTTGACGATTTGGTCGTAGGTGAGGTTGCCCCGATCAACAGCCCTGGCTCCACCGCTGCAGGCGGTCACCAGAGTGAGGCAGAGCGCCAGCACAACGGCCAGCAAGGGACGAAAACGCATGGAGGGTGGCCGCAGGAACGGTTCGGAACTGGGCTTCGGCCGGATCCTACCGGTCATCATCCCCATGCCTGATAGATTGCCTTTCTCTCTCAACAACCTGTAGGAGCAACGCAGCAAAGGATGATCGCTGACAGGTCCAACGCCCGCATCCAGCCCCCTTCGCCTCCCCCAGTCCCCACGGCGATCGATGAACGGGCGGCCCCTCACCTGGAGCAGCTGTCAGCTTTGGCCACCAGCCATGCGGATGATCCGATGGCTCTGCTGGCCTTGCTGCGCCAATTGGAACAGTTGCATCGGTCCATTCAAGAGGGTCCATTCCGTTCCAGCCTCCCGTCTGACCGCAGTTCCCTCTTCCGCTTGCTGCAGTCCATGGAGCAGAGCGGAGGATGGCCCTACATTCCGCGGCTCCAGTTGCGAACCTTTCTCGATCTGTTGCATCAGGAGGAGCCGGCCCGCCCCGACACGGCTCCGCCGGACCTGAAACCGGGCCTCCAGGAGGACCCTCCTGTCCGCTCCACCGACGCCGTCGCTGAAGCTGCCTGACACCCGGGCCAGCGGGTCCAGGGCCTTTGGATCTCAGGACGGCGGGCCCGGGTTGCCGGGCCCGGAGCCCTCAATCCTCATCAAAGGGCTCTTGGTCCACCAGATGGACATAGGGCTGGGCCAGGTCGGGGCGATGGATCGCCAAGGCCCTCAGCAGATGCCAATCCCGCAGGCTGTCGAAGGGATGGGGGTAATCGTCCTCCTCCAGCCGCTGGGCCAGGGCGGCGATCGCCGCTTCGTCGAACGCCGCCAGGCTCTCCTGGGAAATGGCAAGGTCGGGGTCTTTGGTGGGATGGGTCACGAGGGGCGATAATTGGGTCGTTGGGGAATTAGCTCAGCTGGTAGAGCGCTGCGATCGCACCGCAGAGGTCAGGGGTTCGAGTCCCCTATTCTCCATACCACTTCCCGCCGCGTCTCACCGGAGGCCCACCCTCCCTTCCGGCTCCACCGGAACCTGGCAAAGGCAGTCCCTCGGACGGTTGTCTGCCCTTGGGCCATGGGGAAACCCTTACCTGGCCAGGGCGGGTGATGGGGTAAATAAGGGGTTGTCACCCGACAGAAGCGATGTCGCAGTCCAAACGCGAGCAGGTGGTGAGTCACCTCCGCTACATCCGACAGGAGCTTCGCGAGATGCACCAGGGTGTGATCGAGGACGGGTTGCTGCCGGAAGCGGGCGAGCTGCGGGGGGTGATGGCGCAGATGGAGGCCCTGCTGGAGCTCTTGGAGGGCAAAACACCCAGAAAGAAAGATGGTGAGATCTAACGAAAACTTACGACGTCTCCGACGCCTGGTCGAAAGAGGGGACGATCCCCATGGCGGCCGCCCCCCCTTGCCAACCGTGGTTGCCACTGGTTTCCTTGCACCGTCCCCATCACCCGCCCGGGCTTTGGCTTCGGGCTTTTTTATTCGGATCCCCTATGGGTGGGGGGAAAAGGCTGCCACCCCACCAGAAATGGTGTAGACATAGGAACAGCAGGGTTCCGGGTCGGGTGATGGGGATCACCACCGGCGCTCCAGGACAACCGATCACTCGGTCGATCCTGACGAAGTGGCCAGTGGCGGCCCTGCCATTTTTCTCCCTTTCGCGACCGGTCGGTTGGCTTACCAGCAAACCCGGTTTCACACATCCGTCATTGAGGCCGGCGCTCGGCTGAACGAGTGGGCCACAAACCCCTGGCGCAGGCTTTCCCTGCAGGCGATCACCCTGCTGGTCAGCTTCGTGATCGGTGTGGGCGTGGGCGCGATCAGCGGGGCGTTTGACTTCATCGACCTGGCGGCGGCCCTGGTGTGCGTGGCGGTGATGGAGGCAGGCGTGCGAGGTCGGGGCTGGTTGCGGCGGGGCCCGCGCCCACGGCTGGCGCTGCAGCTCGTGGACATGGCCCGCATGGGACTTCTCTACGGCTTGCTGCTGGAAGGCTTCAAACTGCTCTGACGGCGTCAGCCGTCCGGGATGGCGGCGGCCAGCAGGTAGAGCAAAGCCATGCGGATGGGCACGCCGTTGCGCACCTGTTCATCCACCAGGCTGCGATCGCCGTCATCCAGGAGTGCGCCAGCCATCTCCACTCCCCTGTTCACGGGACCTGGATGGAGCACGGGCACGGGCCGGCCGCAGAGGGCCAGCACCCCGTGGCTGAGTCCATAGCGGGCGTGATAGCTGTCGAGGCTGGTGATCAGGTTTTGGCGCATCCGCTCCTTCTGCAGGCGCAGGGTCATCACCGCGTCGGCGGCTGGCAGCGCCTCCTCCAGGGTTCGCACCACGCGCACCTCGCCGCGTTGGGGCACCGGGTCCACCCCCTGCCCCGGGGGGGGCTGGGCGGGGAACGCGTTGAAGAGGGAAGGCAGCAGGGTTGGCGGGCCGCAGAGCACCAC
>JBKCVY010000333.1:0-6415 GCA_046317475.1 Cyanobacteriota bacterium
AAAATCTGGTGATAACTCAAATAGTTCTGTGGTCCCCCGATCTGTCTGCCATAGTTATATTGCACAGAGACTTGCGATAGGGGCTCTACTAAATTGTGGAGCAAACGATCGTTGCATGGTATGCAGTGACCACTAATGAATGCGAAAAACTTCCCACGCGCAACTTCGCAGCCACGATTGAGGCTACGTCCAAAGGAAAATTCCTCACGATTGATATGGAATATCCGACACCCATGGTGACCTGCGATATTTAGTGTTTGATCCGTTGATCCTGAATCGATCAATACGATCTCATGGGAGCAATCTGTTCTTTGATTGGTAATACTTTCCAGCAGTTTTGGTAAATAGCGCTCTTCATTAAGCGTGCGAATAATGATGGAAATGTCAGGATCAGTCATATCCTTATTTGTTTGACCTCAATTAACTTGAAGGACCATGGCTCGGCGAGATAAACTGCATGAATCTCAGCGATGTCCGTGCTATTCACAGAAAACATGTCCCAGTGCACAGGCGCAACCTGCTGGATTCCCACCTCGTCCGCCAATCCAAACGCCTCGCGTACGCTCATGTTGCCAATGATGCCGCGACGGCGTCGAAAATAATTATCCTCATTCACTGGCAATAGCGCATATTCGATTGGCTGCACAGCCCGCAGGGCTTCCAGAACTTCCTCGCAAACTGAAGTGTCCCCTGCTAGAAATAGCTTTTGGCCATTGCGTTCGAAAAGATAGCCCACAGCTTGGGGTTGTCCATCTTGGTCGATTCGAATTTTGGGGTGGGCAGCAGGTAGGGCTTTCACCTTGAGCCCTGAGCCTAAATGCAGCATTTCCGATGGAGCTGCCTGAATGCGATCCGCGGCAATCCCCCACTGCGCCAACTGTCGACGGACCGAGAGGGGGCCCACGAATTGGGCGTGGGGACTTGCCTCCGCCAACGTGGGTAAGGTGTGTGGATCACAGTGATCCATATGTTCGTGGGTAATCAAGACCCAATCCACTGTTGTCAGGTCATGAGGTTGGTAGGGAATCGGCACCAGCCGTACAAGGTCGGCAGAATCCAATTCTTGAACCGAATGGCTGAGATAGGGGTCCACCAACACCGTGAGATCACCAAGATCAATGCGCAAGCCTGTTTGACCAAGATGTTCGAGTCGTGCTGTCTCGTTCGCGCTCATGGATCGATCTCCTTCAGGAACCCGGCTAAGAGTTGAATCGCCTTTTGGCTTGTCCGCTCCACCCCATCCAGCGTGTTGGATGCGTTATGGGATCCAAAGATGCAGGAAGGATGGTCGCGTAATGGAGAATCCAGAGGAAGTGGTTCTACCTCAAACACATCCAAGGCCGCCGAATGCACATGGCCAGAGTTCAGGGATGTGATGAGGGCCTGCTCATCAATCACTGGGCCACGACCAACATTCACCACTCTCACGCCGGGCTTCATTTTCGCAAAGGCTTCGCTGTTGAGCATGTGGCGACTGGATGGTGTCAACGCGCAGTTCACGACTACGAAATCTGCTTCTTCCAACCGCTCAGGCCATGGCTCCAGTGTCACGCCCTCCCCGAGGCTGGAGGGATCGACAAAGGGGTCATAGGCAATGACGACCATATCCGCAGCAAGAAGACGCCGGGCCGTATTGCGTCCAATGTCGCCATAGCCCACCACAGCAACTGTGCGCCCCGCCAGAGACACGCCCCGCGGTTTTGGCCAGCCACCAACGCGGACGCCGCGATCAATCTCCACGGTATGGCGAGCCAGGGCGATCACGTAGCCCACCGCCACATCCGCCACTTCACCCCCAAACATCCCAGGTGTGTTGGTGATGGGAATGCCAAGGGCTTCACAGGCCGCGAAATCGACATTGTCAACACCAATTCCCCACTTCACCGCAGCTTTTAAGGCTCCACTTTTGCCCGCTTCAAAAACTCGTCGCGTTGCTGGATCATCACCAATGATCCAGCCATCAAACTTTGGCAATACCTCGATTAACTCGGATTCGCTGAGGGTCTGGGTCACCTCAGCTGGCACAAGGTCTAGCCCCTGCTCCCCTGCCTGGGCTGTGAAAGCCTCCAACAGTCCCAGCATGGGTGGGCAAGTAACCAAAACGCGGTGGGGTGCCATGGTGGTCAAGCGGGGTCGTGCAGACGGCTGTGGATGCCGCCCCCTAAGGGCAGCACACAACCATTGGCAAAGGTGTTGGCGGGATCCAGCAGAAACAGCACGGAACGGGCCAC
Organism: Cyanobacteriota bacterium; assembly: GCA_046317475.1. GTDB lineage: Bacteria > Cyanobacteriota > Cyanobacteriia > PCC-6307 > Cyanobiaceae > Cyanobium. The sequence goes on from JBKCVY010000333.1 coordinate 2,232, forward strand.
GTCTGCTGGCGTCCCGATGGATCGTGAAGGATGGAAGGACTCCAGCCGTGCCTTGAGCTCCGGAGATTGGGCGAAACCAGCTTCCAACATTGGGGTGGCAATGGCGGCTGGCTCGATGGCGTTAATCCGCACCGTTCCCCCCAACTCCACGGCCATCGCTCGGGTGAGGCCAGCGAGCGCGGCCTTGCTGGTGGCGTAGGCCGTGAATCCTGGCTTGGTGAGCTGACTGTGGATGCTGCCGATGTGCACAATCGAACCTTGGTGGTGCTGAAGGTTGGGAAGCAGGACGCGGTTGATGGCCACAGGGGCCAATAGATTCGTTGCCATTGTTTCATACCAATCCGCCGTCGAGAGTTGCTCAAATTTCGCGAAGCGTTGAACCGCTGCGTTGTGAACAAGCGAAAGGGAAGGGCACGATTCTGTAGCGTCAAGCACGGCACATCGAAAGTCTTCCAAAGCGGTTCCGCCTTGGCTCAGGGCGACAAGATCGGCTGAGATCCAGGCCAGGCACCGCTGGCGCAGGGCGGTTGGGGGCTGGACTCCAGGATGGTCGGACCCCACCACAGCCCATCCCGCCGCGGTCAAGGCTTCAACCAGTCCCGAACCGATCCCTCCAGCCGCTCCAGTGATCAGTACGGATCTCCTCATGGCAGGTCCCCTGGAGCGAAGCGTACGTTGTTGTAGCCGTTGGGATTGGCCTGTTGCCAAGCCCAGCCGTCCCGACAGATGTCGGCAAGCGAGCGCTTGGTTCTCCAACCCAACCGGGCGGCCGCCATGGAAGGGTCGGCGATCGAGGTGGCGGCATCCCCCGGCCGCCGCGCCACAATTTTGTAGGGAACGGCCACGCCCGCCGCGGCCTCAAACGCGGCCACAACCTCCAGAACGGAATGGCCCTGACCGCTCCCCAAATTCACGCTGAGCACCTGGGGGGCCTCGGCCAGGAGGGTGTCGAGGGCGGCTTGATGCCCTTCCGCCAAATCCATGATGTGGATGTAGTCCCGCACGCCACTGCCATCAATTGTGGGCCAGTCCCCCCCAAAGACCTGGAGATGCATGCGACGCCCCACCGCCACCTGACTGAGGAACGGGAACAGGTTGTTTGGGATGCCGCTCGGGTCCTCGCCAAGGCGACCGCTGGGGTGGGCTCCGACTGGATTGAAGTACCGCAATCGGGCGATCCGCCAACCGGTCTCACTCTCCGCCAGGTCGGCCAGCAGTTGTTCCACGGCCGCCTTGCTGGTCCCGTAGGGATTGATCGGGCGGATGGGCGCGGATTCCGGAATCGGCACCAGCTCAGGCATGCCGTAAAGGGTGGCACTGCTGCTGAACACCAGTGTGCGGCAACCGCGGGCCTGCATGACGGCCAGGAGTTGGCGCGAACCGCCGAGATTGACATCCCAGTAGCGGAGCGGTTGAAGAACCGATTCGCCGACGGCTTTGAGCCCGGCGAAGTGCAGCACCGCCTCGATCGGATGGCTGGCCGGTGCGGCGTCAAACGCCCGCTCCAGATCAATGGCTTGACGAATATCGCCCTTCGTCACGGTGAGGCGATCAGCGGCATCGGGCCCGGCCAATTCCGCAACCCGCCGCAGACTTTCCGGCGAGCTGTTCACAAAATTGTCGATGACCACCAGCCTGTAGCCTGCCTCCAACAGGACCAGGCAGGTATGGCTGCCAATGAAACCTGCGCCACCGGTGATCAACAGGGTTGTCATCGCAGCACCTGCTCGAGACGGCCCCGTTCAAACACCCTGCAGGCACCATCCAGGGTGCAATCCACGATGCGGCGCCCTTCGGCTTGATAGGTTTCGCGAGCCATGGTGTAGAACCGCTCGGAATTGCTGAGATCTGGATGGTCCCAGGTGTGACCGCTGAAATAACGAGAATCAAAGTGATTTGGATCGGGGCCTTCGAGGTGGCTTGGTTCGTTTGCGATTCCTCTAAAGCTGTAGCGATGATCCATCCCGACGATGGCAACCAGCGAAAAACCCATGAAGAAAGCAATCTGTAAAGCGGCAAACGTCACCGTATAGCCTTCAAAGAATCCTTCGCAAAGATTTTGGTGAAAGTGCTGTTCGGGGCGCGGCGTGATCAAATACGTCAACGCTGATTCCTGGAGTGGACTCTGCCCGCCCATGTCTTTGATGAAACGAATGCAATTCAAGGCTTGAATCTGTTCTGCGCTTTGTTCAATGACGCGGCGGTTGATCGCCACATAATAGCGAGGATAATAATGAAAGCGCCTGAAGCCGAGAAAAATCTTGTTTAAACCCATGCTGATTTCTCCGCGAATCAATGAAAAATCAGTGCGGTTCAGGGAAGGCCCATTGCAGACCAACACCAGTTTCTCCCCACGATGGCAGTTGTGGAAACGGTCCAAGCGCAAGCGAAGAGGGATGGTCATCAGGGGAGTCTCCATGAACAACCTGCCGCGGCAGGGGTCCACCCGGTCATGATCACTTAGCGCATCACCAACCCCCCATCCACCTGTAACACCTGACCGGTGATGTAAGCCGCGGCGGGATCGGCAGCAAGAAAACGCACCACACCGGCTACGTCTTCCGCCTGGCCCATGCGACCGAGGGGGATGCTCTTAAGAATCGGCTCGGCGTCCAGGCTGGCGGTCATTTCACTTTCGATGAAGCCAGGCGCCACCGCGTTCACCGTGACGCCACGGCTGGCAAATTCCGCGGCGTTGCTCCGTGTCAGGCCGATCAATCCGGCCTTGGCGGCACTGTAGTTGGCCTGGCCAGGATTTCCCATCAGTGCCACCACGGACGTGATGTTGATGATGCGCCCCTTGCGGGCCTTCAGCATGGGCTTGCTCACGGCACGGGTGGTGAAGAAACAACCGCTGAGATTGAGATCGATCACGCTTTGCCAATCCGCCGTCTTCATGCGCATGACCAGACCATCTCGCGTGATGCCAGCGTTGTTCCCCAGCACATCAATGCGGCCATGCCGCGCCATGATCTCCCGCACCATCGCTTCCACTTCATCGTTGTTGGCCACATTGGCGCGATGGGCCCATGCCGTGCCACCCGCTTGGGAGAGTTGCCGCACCACATCGTCCGCTGCCTCTGGAGAGTTGGCGTAATTCACAATCACTTCCGCTCCGGCGGACGCCAATTCCAGGGCGATGGCCCGGCCAATTCCCCGACTCGCGCCCGTCACCAGGGCAACTTGGCCAGCCAAGGGGGCCTCTGAAGTCCGGACTCCAAGGCTTGGAGAACTGGTCATCGGGAATCAGGAAACGGCTGCGGGGGCGATCGTATGTCCGCGGCGGCGGCGGACCTCAGCCTGGCATCTGCTCAACGCTCACCACCGCGTCCCCCAACAGGTCCTGGAATCGGGCCAGTTGCTCCTTGCTCCCCAGAACCACCATGAGCTGTCCCGGCGCCAGTTTCATCTCCCCTCCAGGGTTGGCGACCAGGGTGGGGCCGCCCCCGTAGGTGCTGCCTCGGTAGGTGTAGGGGTTGACCAAGGCGGGTGCGGGCATCCGGATGGCCAGCACGAGGGCTCCTGAGCGGCCCCGCAGGTCAAGCTCCGCCAGGGTGCGGCCATTGAGGTGACCCAACTTGGAGGCATCCTCGCTGAGCTGAAATTCCTCCACCTCGCAGTCGGAACCCGCCAGCAGGTCCATGAAGTCGACCGCCAGTGGGCGGGTGGCGGTGGCCGCCATCGTGCGCCCCCCCGCCACATAGGGGCTGACCACCTGATTGGCGCCCGCCTGGCGCAGCTTGCGCTCCGCCTCCTCGCTGTCGGATCGGGCAATCAGCCGGCAACGGGGGGCGATGGCCCGGGCGCTGAGCACCACGTACACATTGGCGGCATCGTTGGGGAGGGCCGCCACCAGGCTGCGACAGCGATGGATGCCCGCCTCCACCAGCGTTTCATCCAGGGTGGCATCGGCTAACAGAACGGGCAGGCCCTTGGCTTCCGCCGCGTCACGCCGTTCGGGATCCATCTCCACAACTAGGAGTGCCGTGCCCTCACGACTGAGCTGGGCGGCAATTTCGCGGCCGATGCGGCCGTAGCCACAAAGAATCACATGGTCGGTCATCTGTCGCAGCCAGTGATGGAGGCGGCGGGCGTGCACCCGCCGAAAGTAACCCGTTTCCGCCAATCCCACCACGCTCTGAATGCTGAGTTGCAGCACCACCAATCCGCCAATGATGGACAAC
>JBKCVY010000334.1:0-5544 GCA_046317475.1 Cyanobacteriota bacterium
GAGGTGGAGGCGCCGCCGGGCGTGGGCGGCGGGCACGCCGGGCATCAGTTCCAACACGGTGTCCACCACCAGATCGGGCAGCAGCTTGCTGGTGACCACCACAATGCGCACGCCCGGATCCCGCAGGCGGATCAGGGAAAAAAGCTGACGCTCCTCGTAGTGGTGCGCCCCGGTGATCAGGGCCAGCTCCGCCGGATCCACCGACAACGACGGCACGAGCAACAGGTCCACGTCACCCCCATGGCCGCCGTGCTCGCGCCCCCATTCGGGCCGGAGCTGGCGTTGCAGCGCATGAAAGCTCAGCGGTGGCGGGACTGGGGCAGCCATGGCGTGATCGGGGTCACCCAATCCTGCCTGGGCATGACCATTTGGTTTTGGGTACCCAGGATGGGAGCCATCCGTCGCGCCTGAGGAGGCGCGGCTGGCATGACCAAAGACCGCATGCACTTTACGATTGAAGAGAAAGCTTCATGCCCAACGGCTCAACAACGCCACCAAATCTCAATGAGCATTACAACAGCCTGGAGCAACGAATTCCTCGTTAACACCACCACCACAAGCGATCAGTCCAAATCCACGATCACGGCCCTGGCCGATGGGCGCTTCGTGGTCGCCTGGACCGACAAGAGCGCAACAGGGGGTGACACCGACGGACTGGCGATCCGCGCCCAGTTGTTCACGGCTGATGGCCGGAAGGCCGGCGGCGAGCTGCTCGTCAACTCCACCACCATCAGCACTCAAATCGATCCTAAGATCACAGCCCTGGCAGACGGGCACTTTGTGGTTGCCTGGACAGATTCCAGCGCCACCTGTTGTGACACTGACGGCACGGCGATTCGGGCCCAAGTGTTCAACACCGACGGCAGCAAAGCCGGTGACGAGCTGCTCATCAATACCACCACAATCTCCCTTCAGCGCCAGCCCGCGATCACGGCTCTGGGCGACGGGCGCTTTGTGGTCACCTGGAGCGACTACAGCGGCGCCCCCGGGATACGGGCCCAGCTGTTCCATGCTGACGGCACGAGGGATGGAGGCGAACGGCTCGTCACCACCACCTCGGGGGATCGGAGGGAAGCCTCGATCTCAGGCCTGTCCGACGGGCGCTTCGTGGTCACTTGGACCGACAACAGCACCAGTGTTAGCGGCACCAGACGTCAAGTCATTCGAGGCCAGCTGTTCCGCGCTGACGGCAGCAAGGATGGTGGCGAGCTGCTCGTCAACACCACCACCGAAAGAGATCAGTACCAATCGACGATTTTGGCCCTGGCCGATGGGCGCTTCGTCATCGCCTGGACCGATGCGCGCAGCGGTGGTGGCGACCAAAACCGCGATGGGATCCGATTCCAGCTGTTCCATGCTGATGGCAGCAAGGACGGGGGCGAACGGCGCGTCAACACCATGACGTCATCCCATCAGACCGAGTCCACGGGCACGGCATTGGCCGATGGGCGCTACGTGATCGCCTGGACCGATGCGCGCAGCGGTGGCGGCGCCAGCGGCTAAGCGATTCACGCCCAGGTGTTCCATGCCGACGGCAGCCAGGAGGGGGAGGAGTTGGTGGTCAACACCAGCTCCAGTTATCCGACCAATGCCACGATCACAGCCCTGGCCGACGGGCGCTTTGTGGTCGCCTGGACCGACTACAGCGCCAGCGGCGACGACATCAGTGGCAGCGCCATTCGCGCCCGCATCTTCGATCCGCGCACCAGCGCCATCGATCTCGTCGGCAGCCTGGAGAACGACGATTTCGTCGGCACCCTGTACAACGACACGATCAGCGGCTTCATCGGCAACGACACCCTCCGTGGCGGCGGCGGATCCGATCGAATCTCAGGCGAGGACGACGATGACAGCCTCTTTGGCGATGCCGGCAATGACATCCTCGATGGCGGCACCGGCAAGGACACTCTTCTTGGGGGCGCTGGCAGTGACAGGCTCCTGGGCGGTGAGGGTGATGACAGCCTGGATGGCGGCGCGGGCAAGGATCTGCTCAACGGGGGCGGCGGCAATGATCTCTACGTCATCGACACCAGTGGTGACCGGGTCATTGAGGCCCCCTCCGGCGGCCTCGACACCGTCAGTAGCGCCACACTCTCTTTGGATCTTGGCAGCGCCACCCGGGCCAATGTGGAAAACGCCACGCTTCTCGGCACCGCGGCCATCAACCTCACCGGTTCGGCCACCGCGAACGTGCTCATCGGCAACGCTGGCGCCAACCGCATTCAAGGACGGGCAGGCAGCGATCGGCTCACCGGCGGTGATGGCGCGGACCAGTTTCTCCTCGATGATCCTCTCAGCCCCGACACCATCACCGATTTCCGTTCCGGCAGCGACAAGCTCTGGTTGAGCCAAGATCCACTGGCGATCGGTAATGGCGACAATGTCATCAATGGAGGCCTGATGCGCAGCGCCGCCAATGGTTTTGCCAGCGGCGCCGAGCTGGTGATCTTCTCCAAAAACATCTCGGGCCTGATCAAAACAACCAATGCCGCCAGCGCCATCGGCAGGGCCACGTCCAACTACATCCCCGGCGCAACGTGTCTGTTTGCCGTTGACAATGGCAGGAGCTCCGCTCTCTTCCTGTTCACCGCCGCCAATGGCGATGCGATCGTGTCCGCCTCGGAGCTCACCTTGCTCGCCACCCTCTCGACCACAGCCAGCCTCGCGTTGGCGGATGTGCAATTCATCACTTGAGTCTTAGCATCAGGTCCATCAACACGGTCTTCTGTTTCCCAAGAGAGCATTCAACACAAACTTGACAAGCTCATCAGTTGCTGACCCCCAAAAGTGACGTTAATTATTGCGAAGAAAGCAGAATAAACGAAGCATTCTTCGCAAAACTGTCTGGCAATGCAAGGAAAAACTGAACTTCTTTAGGTGTGTGCCATGTTCCATCCAAAATGCCAGGGCTTGCTTTTTGAACGTTTCACATGACCCCAGCAAAGATTGTGGGCTTGGCGATCGCCACTGGACTTGCCTTGGCCCCATTCTCTTCTCCAGCACAGGCCTACACGGTCACCACGAGTTTTTCCAACTGGCAGGCGGTGCTGAGCGGCTATGTCATCACGACAGATCCAATGGATACCGTGATCGCCTCGGCCCAAACCATCTTGCTGGATTCAGGTATCACCTCTACAAATTCTGGTCCGATTACCCTGCCCAATCCGCCCTATAATAATAATAGCGTTAATGCCAGTGGAATTTACAACAATGCCGTGCAGGGTGGTTCCGGTGTCGGCGTCACTGCATCCAACACGATCAACTGGATCTTCCCCAGTCCCGTTGTGGCATTCGGCGCGTTTTTTCAAAGTGCTAGCTCAGGACGGCTGAACCTTGCTGCTGATTTCGATGGCATGGGAATCCAGACATTGCTTGTCAACGAAACGATGATGGCGAGTACAGGATTTTTAGGGATCATCGGCACGGTTCCCTTCACCAATGTCACCTTTGGCAACGCCACCGATACGGTGGATGGATTTGGCATCGATCAAGCTGCGTTTGCCCCAGTGCCAGGTCCCCTGCCCGTCCTGGGCGCTTCAGCGGCCCTTGGCTGGTCCCGTCGCTTGAGACGGCGGATCGCGCCACGTGGAGCGCGCTGAGCAACTGTTCCCAGTCCTGAGCCCACGTCAGAACGGGCACCTGCCCCTTTCGCGGGGACATCAGGGGCCCCTCCGCCACCCAACAGAACGCAGCTCGAAAGGCTTTCTTCCCATTCAGGCGTAGTTATCACAACAATCATGTTCCCTGCCCTGGCTTGGCAGGCCCCATCCCCCTTGGCCGATCCATGGTTGAGGGTCCGTCCAGGCGCGCAATATCCCCCCCACTTCCATCAACCTCGGTCGTCAACGGGTCCGCCACCGCAGCGTCACCATCAGCGACGGTCGCCTGACCTGCCAGCTGTGGCTCAGGCCTGGTCCCCAGATCACGAAATCGCCAGGCTCCTCCAGCAGCACCCGCAACGCCTCGCCCCCCCGGGACAGGCACAGCTCAAATGCCCCCTCCCCCGCCAACAGTGTCAACGTGCAACCGGTGCTCAGGGGCTTGGTCTCCCCCCACTCCGGCGGATCGTCCGGATGGTGCGCGAACCACTTCAGCGCCACATCCTCCACCGGCTGCGGCCCCTCGGGATGGCTCCCATGGCGCAGAAACCGCAAGGACTCGATGGCAATTCCCCCGTGATCCCCCACCACCCAGTTGGTGTGAGGCGTCTCGGGGGAGCGGAGGGTCCAGGCGTTGCCCAGTTCCACCCCCTCCAGCTCCGCTCCCCAGCGCCGCATGGCCTACGTCGCCAATCCCGTGTGCCGAATCAACGCCTCCGGCGACGGTCCCCGCCCCCGGAATGCCTCAAACACCTCCGCCGGATGGCGGCTACCCCCCAGGCTGAGCACGGTGTCGCGGAAGCGGCGACCCGTGGCGCGGATCAACTCCTCATTCTCAAGACCGGCCTCCTCAAAGGCGCTGAAGGCATCTGCGCTGAGCACTTCCGCCCACTTGTAGGAGTAATACCCGGCGGAATAGCCGCCCGCGAAGATGTGGCCAAAGCTGCAAAGGAAGGCGTCCTCCTCAATCGGTGGCAGCACGGTGGTGGTGCGCGCCACCTCCCGCCGCAACTCCTCCGGCGTTTGGCCACAGTCTGGATGCCACTGGCTGTGCAGCCGCAGGTCCGTGAGGGCGAAGTGCACCTGGCGCAACGTGGCGGCCCCGCCCATGAACGTGCGGGCTGCCCGCAACTTGGCGAATTCCTCTTCCGGCAAGGGCTCCCCCGTCTGCCAGTGGCGTGCCATGCCCATCACCGTTGCCCGGTCGTAGCACCAGTTCTCCATGAACTGGCTCGGCAGCTCCACCGCATCCCACTCCACATTGTTGATGCCCGCCGCCTGGGGACGCTCGACGGTGGTGAGCATGTGGTGCAATCCATGGCCAAATTCATGGAAGAGGGTTTCCACCTCCTGAAAGGTCATCAGGCTGGGCGTCTCGCCCACCGGGGGGCTTTGGTTGCACACCAGGTAGGCCACCGGCAACACGGGGGTGCCATCGGCCTTCACCTGCCGCACCAAACATTCGTCCATCCAGGCGCCGCCCCGTTTGCTCTCGGGCCGGCTGTAGGGGTCGAGGTAAAACGCCGCCAGGGGTTGTCCCGTCTCCCGATCATTGACGCGGAAAAAGCGCACATCCGGATGCCACACCGGCGCCTGGCCATCGGCGGCCGCGAGGTGGATGGCGAACAGCCGGTCGCACAGCCCAAACAGACCCTCCAGCACCCGAGGCAGGGGGAACCAGGGCCGCAGCGCCTCGCTGTCGAGGGCAAACAGCTCCTTGCGCCGCGCCTCCGCCCAAAAACTCACATCCCAGGGTTGGAGGTCGTTCGCCTCCGGCGCGCCCGCCCGGGCGGCGCAGGCCCGCAGATCTTCCAGCTCCCGCACCGCCGCCGGATGCGCGGCGGCCCGCAAATCCTCCAGCAACCGCTCCACCTCGGCTTCCGAGCCGGCCATCTTGCTGGCCAGGCTCACCTCCGCCCAGTTGGCGTAGCCCAACCGCTGGGCC
>JBKCVY010000335.1:0-6331 GCA_046317475.1 Cyanobacteriota bacterium
CTGCTGCGCCCCTGGCCGGGGGACGCGGAGGGAGTGATCACTCTGGGGCTGGTGATCACCAAGGATCCGGAGACCGGCACCCCCAACGTCGGCGTCTACCGCCTCCAGCGCCAGTCGCCCACCACCATGACGGTCCATTGGCTGAGCGTGCGGGGAGGGGCGCGGCACCTGCGCAAGGCGGCCGCGATGGGGCGCAAGTTGGAGGTCGCCGTGGCCATCGGCGTCCATCCCCTGCTGGTGATGGCCGCGGCGACGCCGATACCGGTGCAGCTGAGCGAATGGCTGTTCGCGGGTCTCTATGGCGGCGAGGGGGTGCGCCTGGCGCGGTGCAAGACGCTGGACCTGGCCGTGCCGTCCCACAGCGAGGTGGTGCTGGAGGGCACGATCACCCCCGGGGAGGAGCTGCCCGATGGACCCTTCGGCGACCACATGGGGTTTTACGGCGGTGTGGAGGCCTCCCCCCTGGTGCGCTTCCACTGCGTCACCCATCGCCGTGATCCGATCTTTCTCACCACCTTCAGCGGCCGTCCCCCCAAGGAGGAGGCCATGTTGGCGATCGCCCTGAACCGCATCTACACCCCGATCCTGCGGCAACAGATCCCGGAGATTGTGGATTTCTTCCTGCCGATGGAGGCCCTCAGCTACAAGCTGGCGGTGATCGCCATCGACAAGGCCTATCCCGGCCAGGCGCGGCGGGCGGCGATGGCCTTTTGGAGCGCCCTGCCCCAGTTCACATACACCAAATTCGTGGTGGTGGTGGACAAGGCGATCAACATCCGGGATCCGCGCCAGGTGGTGTGGGCGATCAGCGCCCAGGTGGACCCGCAGCGGGATTTGTTCGTGCTGGAGGACACGCCGTTTGATTCGCTGGATTTCGCCAGCGAGCGCCTTGGCCTGGGCGGCCGGCTCGCCATTGATGCCACCACCAAGATCGGTCCGGAGCGGCGCCATCCCTGGGGCGAGCCCCTCTCCCGCGACGCGGCGCTGGAGGAGCGGGTGTCGGCGCGGTGGCGGGAGTTGGGCCTGGCGGACCTGCCGGAGGGGGAGCCGGACCCGGCGTTGTTCGGCTACACGCTGGAGCGCCTGCTGGAGCGGCTCCAGGGCCAGGCCGGCTGAGGGATGCTCGGCCGCACGGCCATCCAGGCCCTCAAGGCCCTGCTGGAGCTGGCCCAGGAGCCAGGCCGTTGGCGGTCGGTGAACGATTTGGCGGCGGCCCAGGCCCTGCCCGCGCCCCACCTGGAGCAGCTGCTGCTGCGGTTGCGGCGAGCGGGCGTGTTGGAGGCCCGGCGGGGGCGGCAGGGCGGCTATCGGCTGGCCACGCCCCCCGAGCGGCTCACCCTGCTGCGGATGTTGGTGGCGGTGGGCGCCTGGGCGCCCGCGGATGGGACGGCGCTGGGTCGGCTGGAGGGCGCCTGGCCGGGGGAGGGGCTGGAGGCCGCGGCGGACCCCCTGGGCGATCCGGCCACGGAGCGGGTGGCGGCCCTGCTGGGGCAGCGGTTGGCCCGGGCGGTGGAACGGGAGCTGGAGCGCCTCACCCTGGCGGAGCTGCTGTTCGACCTGCGCAGCGCCCGGGCCAGCCTGAGTGAGGAGGGCGGCCTGATGGTGGGGTAGAACCCTGCCTAAGGTTGATTGATGGCAACCCGTCCCGATCCCCCCCCTGAGAAGTTCCCCACACCCGGCGCTGGCGGCGACGGAGCCGGCAATCACTCGGCGGGTGGGCTGGAGGGACGCGATCCCGAGCCCGGCCAGCTGCTGGATCAGGTGCTCAATCCGCTGCTGATGGATTTTGAGGAAACCTTCGCCCGCGGCCTTCTGCTGCTCGACCACTGCCCCGAACGGGTGCTGGCGACAGACCGCCAGGGCTCACTGCGGCAGCGGCTCCTCGAAGCCCAGGCGGAACTCCAGGCCGCCCGCGCCCTGCGGGCCGCCGCCCCCACCCCCATGGCCCTCGACATGGCCACGATCCAGCCCTGGCATGAGCTGGTGGTGGAGGTGTGGTCGCTCTCAGCCGCCATGCGGGCGGCGGGGGTGCGGATGCCGTGAGGGGTGAGGGGTTGCGCCAGGACCAGCGCCAGCCGATCCACGACCTGGTGGTGGTCCTCCCCGGCATCCTCGGCAGCACCCTGGCCCGCGAGGGACAGCTCGTGTGGGCTCCCGCCGCGGGAGCGGTGTGGCGGGCCATCGCCAGCTGTGGCGCCAGCCTGGAGGCGCTCTCGCTGCCGGCGGGCCTGGGGGACGGGCATCCGGGCGATGGCGTCGAGCCCGTGGCCCTGATGCCCGATCTCCATCTCCTGCCCGGCCTGTGGACCGCCAACGTCGGCTACGAGCGGTTGCTGCGCTGGCTCACGAGTCGCTTCACGCTGGCTGGCGCCGACGCTGCGGTTGATCCGGATCGGCCATTCGATGGGGGGTCTGGTGGCCCGCTGGTATGGGGAGCGGGAGGGCGGCGCCGCGTTGACGCGCAAGCTGATCACGATCGGCACGCCCCACCGGGGAGCGATGGCCGCGGCGCGGCAGCTGGTGAATGGGATGGAGGTGGGGCCAGTGCCGTTGCGGCGGGTGCTCACCCGTTTTGCCCGCAGCCTGCCATCGGCGCACCAGCTTCTGCCCCAATACGCCTGCCTGGAAACCGGGAACGGCCTGGAGCCGATCACGGCGATGCCGTTGCCGGGGGTGGATCCGGAGCTGCTGGCGGATGGGGTGGCGTTCCATGACGCCCTGGATGCGGCACCGGGCGTGGCCCAGGGCTTGTTAGAAGTTATCCAGATCCCAGCCCTAGAACTGGTTCTCGCCAGCCCAACTGCGCCAATAATCCTCTGATGTCATGCGACAGAGCAGCGAGGCCCTCCGTGATCGACCAGAAGCTATCCAGCCGCAGTGCGTTCAACCGCTGCGCGGAAGGCAAGGCCTACGCCAAGCTCCGGAGCGTGGCGAGGATGCGCACGCCGTTGTCCTCGTGAGAGCGATGGGCATCCACTTTTGATGCGAGTCCAACAGGAGCGCAGCGGCGCACTGTTCGCCCACGGCTCCATTGAGGAGCGAATTCCACCCAACGAACCAGGATAGATCGCGCGCCAGCCGCGATCTATCCTTGTTCGTTAGCCGTCCCTGGTAGCCACCCTCACTGACAGCTTTAGTCCTACAGCTCCAAGCACTTTCAAGATCGTCGACAGGCTCGAATTGCCCTCCTGGCTCAAAGCTCGATACAAACTCTCTCGGCTCAAGCCAGCATCCTTTGCAACCTGTGTCATTCCTTTGGCCCGTGCAATATCCCCAACTGCTCGCGCTATCCCAGAAACATCATCAGGGAATTCATCGAACCTATCATCAAGATATGCCGCCATTTCTTCAGGCGACCGAAGATGATCAGCAACATCATGGCGAGATAGCTTGACGGATTTGGAGTTGGAATGCGGCTGTGTTTGTGTCATTGAGGAAAATCCATGAATACACAGTTGAGCTCCAGGGGTTTTTCAATATCCTTGTTTTGAGTTGCCTTGCTTCCGCCTGCTAGCAGCAAAAGAAGCTGATCACAACGGAAGCTGTAATAGACTCTTTATCCAAGGCCTACATCAATTTTCAATTCAGACACCCCCTCTTCGAGATTTCGGTGAAAGCCAGGGTTGCCGTGAATGAGACGATCAACTCGAATAAGGACACGAGATCGTCCTGCTTTATCCTTGAAGTCGCTAATCCAGGACTTGTACTCATCTGCAGCCAGGACCTACATTCCAACAGTGTAGCTCCTGGGCTACGCAGAAGTAAGAGAGGGGGGGCTGGCTTTTTGGTGTGGCTAACGCTGCCCCTGAGTGGCAGGCAGGGGGCTGGGGGTGGCGAAGCTGAGGGCTGGTGGTGACCTGACCACTCGAAGGGCTTGTTGGGTTTCCCACAGCAGTAGCACCCTGACCAACGGTTCCATGGCAAACCACACCCTGCCGATCAAGCAAGACTCAGTATCTTGCTAAGATCAATCGACTGATCTTAATGCATATGCTCGAAATCGCTAGGTCCGACATCCTCGCGAGGCTTCTGTTTGACAATCCGTGGTGGGAATCCGGCTTTGATGGAGTAATCCGCTACGAGGATATGCCTAGAAGAAAGTACTTTCAATCGTTCTTCTCTGCTGTTTGCGATACAGCTGTAAACCGAGCTGTAGTATTGATGGGACCCAGAAGAGTCGGCAAAACGGTAATGCTTATGCACGCTATTCGTGAGCTAATAGATTCAGGAATCAAGCCGAGTCATATTATCTATGCATCTTTGGAAACTCCTATTTATACAGGCCTTTCTCTTGCTAAAATCTTAAGCCTGTTTCAGCAACAGTTTGGCCACACTCGCTCTGAGTGTCTTTATGTATTCTTTGACGAAGTTCAATATCTGAGAAACTGGGAAGTTCATCTTAAGTCGCTGGTTGATTCATTCAATCACTACAAGTTTACCGCTACTGGATCCGCTGCGGCAGCTCTGAGGCTTAGGAGCGTAGAATCTGGCGCAGGAAGATTTAGTGATTACATCCTTCCACCACTTACCTTCGCAGAATACCTCCACTTTATCAACAGAGAGGATGAGCTAATCGTCCATGACAACAGAGCTAGAGCCCCAGAGACGGACCTGGACTACAGAAGCCCTAACATAGAAGAATTAAATGCAGAGTTTATTCGCTACATGAATTTTGGTGGCTATCCAGAAGCCGTCTTCTCTGAAGCAATTCGCATCAACCCTCAACAATTTATTAAGACTGATATTATCGACAAGGTTCTTCTGCGGGATTTGCCAAGCCTTTATGGAATAACTGATATACAAGAGTTAAACAAGCTATTCAATACACTCGCCTATAACACTGGTAACGAAGTCAGTCTCGAAGCCTTGTCCAAGCAATCCGGTGTAGCAAAGAATACTATAAAGAGATATCTGGAGTACCTAGAAGCTGCTTTTCTCATAAAGAGAGTGGAACGAATCGATCAGACCGCCAAACGATTCAATCGTGCTATATCCTTTAAGATTTACTTGGTAAATCCTTCCATGAGAGCCGCACTCTTTGGCCAGATCAATGCTGACTCGGAAGCGATGGGAGCACTAACCGAAACGGCTATTTTTAGCCAATGGCAGCATAGTCAGCAAACTCAACTCTACTACGCACGCTGGAAGACAGGTGAGGTTGATATTGTTAGTCTTGGCTCATTTGATCAGCAGCCCTCGTGGGCTGTCGAAGTAAAGTGGAGCGACAGGCCATATAAAGTCCACAAGGAACTAGATAACTGCATCGAGTTTGTCCAGAGAAACCCTGGCATCAAGCAACCGTTGCTAATAACGAGCAAGACAATCTCTGATGAAGCTGTTGTTTACAAAGATGTTTGTTTTCGATTTGCGCCTGCAAGTCTTTATGCCTACACCCTGGGAGCCAACATACTTAAGAATGTCGGTGGCTTGCCCATCTGGGTTTAAGATTAGAGCTATGGAACAGTCCAGCGCTGAGTAAAACGAATAAAGATAGATCGTGGCTGCGCACGATCTATCTTTATTCGTTAATCACGTTACAGAAGTGCTTGGGGCCGGTAAGGCAAAAGATAATGAGTTTACTTGATTACGCAGAAAGCTCCGCAAAAGACCCAATCAGCCCCTAGTGTGGTACACAGATACCACTCCAACCATGGGACGCAATGCCATTCAGTTCCAGAAGGGCCTGTCCCTGCCCGATTTCCTGTAGCTCTATGGGACAGAGATCCAGTGTGAGGATGCTATGGCACAGGTCCGCTGGCCAGATGGCTTTCGATGCCCGCGCTGCGATGCGTCTCTTTATTGCCTCGTGAGCGACCGCAGGCTCAAGCGCTACCAGTGTCGGCAATGCGGACATCAGGCTACTGCCTAACGTTCCCCTTCAGCGGCGGCAAGTAGCCTTTGCATCACCACCAAGATCTCTCACCGTCCGCTGCAAGGGGGTTGTTATGCACTACCGTACAGTCAATCTTCAGTGGCAGGGAAAAAACCATAGCGTCCTTCATTGGGATTTCCAGTGAAGTTCGTCAACGAAATTCTTTCTTCAATGCTATCAGGTGGAGACTCGTTTTCGATTATTAGAATTTGGCTATTGTTGTAATTATTAGCAAGATATTCATAAAACCTTTCTTTAAGCCCTGCACCTTCTAAAAGGGCTTTATCTTCAGACTCTTCAGGTTGCCAGTAAGCTAATAAAGGGGAATCTAAAACTACAAACCCTGGATGTGATAAGTTTCTCTCCTTACAAAAATCCATCAATCCGATTGTCATAGCTGCATGGGTAACAGCTCTTAATCCTTTTCCCCTGCTAGTACGAGGCTGTCCTCCTATAACC
>JBKCVY010000336.1:0-3836 GCA_046317475.1 Cyanobacteriota bacterium
TCAGCCGGCG
This sequence comes from Cyanobacteriota bacterium, assembly GCA_046317475.1. Taxonomy (GTDB): domain Bacteria; phylum Cyanobacteriota; class Cyanobacteriia; order PCC-6307; family Cyanobiaceae; genus Cyanobium. The sequence continues at coordinate 11 of JBKCVY010000336.1, forward strand.
CGGGTGCGGCTCTGGGCCCTGGGTGCCAAGCCGGCCCCGCTGACGCTCGACCTGATGGGGCAGGCCGGGGTTGTGGTGCATCAGCAGGCGGTGGACTGGCGCGCCCGGGCCCAATTCCCCAACACGTCCGGCGTTGCCCGGCTGGTGGGGGGAGGCAACTGGAAGCGTCAGGCCTGGCGGACGGAGTTGCTGGCCCAGCGCCTTCCGATCGCGCCCCTGGCGCGGCGGTTGCCCCTGCGGGGCAGCCTGCGTGGCGTGGGCAGTGGCCAGGTCAGCCTCCAACTGGAGGGGGGGCGGGCTCGCTGCACGGGCAGCCTGGTGGGGGAGGGATTGGCCTGGCAACTCCATGCCAAGGCGCCCATGCTCCAGGTGCCCCGGGCGCCGCTGCGATGCAAGGGCCTGTCCTTAGCCTTGGCGAGCAGTGATTGGCGCTTGGGTGCCTGGGCGGGGCGGGTGCGGGGCGACCTGGAGGGTCGGCGACTGCGGCTGGTGGCCAGCGCCCGGCCGCCCGTCTCCCTGGGCCTGGGCTCCACGCCCCTGCGCGGCCGGATGGAGAGCTGGATCGGCCCAGGCGGCCTGCAACGGGCGCGGGTGTGGGGGGAGCGGGGCGGCTCCCGCCTGGCCCTGGAGGGCAGTCTGACCGCGGGCCCCAGCCTGGCGGGACGCTGGGTCCTGGTGCCCTCTGAACTGCCCCGTGCCGCCTCCCTGCCGACCTGGCTCACGGAGGAGCCCCTCTCGGGAACCGTGCGCCTGGGGGGAGGGTGGGCCACACCACGCCTGGCGGTCATCACCGGCCAGCGCCGCCAGCGGCTGGTGGGACCCTGGAGCGCCAACGTCGAGTGGGGCGATGGCCTGCTCGTGGTCAACCGCTTCCAAACGGAGCACCTCACGGCCAGCGCTTCCCTCCCCCTGGCGTTCCAACCGGGTCGGGGGATGGTGACGGGGTCCCTGGAGGCCCGCCTGTCCCTCGACCCCTACCCCCTGGCGCGGCTTGGTCCCGTGGTGGGCACAGATCTGGGGGGGATGGTCGCGGCCAGCGGGGTGGTGCGGGGGCCGTTGCGACGCCTGCGGCCGGAGCTGGCCCTGTGGGTGCGGGACCCCGCCGCGGGGCCCTTGCGACTGCGGGAAACCTGGAGCGGGCGGTTGCGGGCCGAAGTCGATCCCGCCAATCCCTTTGGCGGTGCCGTGGGCGGCGGCATCGTGCGAATGGACGCCCTGGCCCCCGCCCCCCCGCGCCGCCTTGCTCTCAAGCTGGACCGGCGCTGGCAACCCCGCTCCATCGCCCTGGAGCGCCAGGGGGGCCGGCTCACCCTGGAGGGGTCCCCCCGCGGTTACCGCTGGCGGGCCCATCGCTTGCCGCTCCAGGGGCTGGCCCTCAGCTTCGGGCAACGGGTGGAGGCGCTGCAGGGCCTGCTGGGGGGGGAGGGGACGGTGGCCTTGCAACCGCTGGGTTTCTCGGGGGATCTGACCCTGGCCCAGCCCCGCGTTTTCGGCCTGCCGGGGCGGCGGGTGCGGGCCCAGGTGGCCTACGCCGACCGGGCCTACCGCTTGCGCGGCGTGGTGGAGCCCCTGGGGGCTGGCAGCATCGATGTCAGCCTGGAGGGCCGCTGGCAGGGCCCCTTCCGGGCCCGGTTCCAGGCACGGCAACTGGATGCCCAGCTGTTTCGTGTCCTTTACGCGCTGGGGAGCCGCGGTGGGGAGGGGAAGGCCCCCTCCTGGGGCCAGGCGGATGACCTGGGCACCCTCGTGTTCGACACCCTGGGCCCCACCCTGGAGGACCAGTTGCGGGCCCTCAGCGCCGCCCAGGACACCGCCCGGGAGCGGAATGGGTCCCTGAGCCGTCCCACCGGCCTGGGCCCCCTGTTGGCGGCCCTGCCGGCCAGCGTGGATGCGGACCTCACCCTACGGGGACCGGATTGGCGACAGGTGCGGGCCGAGCTCAATGGCGGCGGCCATCTCTGGGTGGGGCTGCCCGACCGCGATCAGGCCCTGACGAGCACCCCGTTCGCCGTGCGGTTGGAGGGGCCCCTGCGGGGCGGGAGCGGCAGCTTTGAGATCGGTGGCCTGCCCCTGGGACTCCTGGCCCTGCTCACGCCGGTGCCGGAAACCCTACGGGGCCAGTTGACCCTCAAGGGGCGCTACCAGCTGGGGACGCGGCCCCGGCTGGAGGTGGCCCTCGCGCTGGCGGATGGGGCCATTGGGCCTGAAGCGCTCGCCCTCGAGCGCGGCCAACTCACCCTGGCGGGGGACACCTTGACGGTGGATGTGGCGGCCCGGGGGGGAGGGGCGGCCAATCCCGTGACCTTGGCCGGCACCATTCCCCTCAATCCTTCGCGGCCGGGGTTGGAGTTGCGCCTGGCCAGCCGGGGCGACGGCCTGCGGGTGTTGACGAAACTCGCGGGCCAGGCCCTGACGTGGAAGCGCGGCAGCACCGACCTGCAACTGCTGGTGAGGGGAAGCCTCAGCGATCCCATCGCCAACGGCTTCATCCGTCTGCGCGGTGGGGAGTACGAGGTTGTGGGCCAAACCCTCTCGGATGTGGAGGCGACGGTGCTGTTCGACTTCGAACAGGTGTTGGTGCAGGAAATTCGCGCCCGGGTGGGGCCGCGGGGCCGCCTGCAAGGGGAGGGACGCATTGGCTTGCGACGGCAGCTCGGCGCGGATCCGTCCCTGGCCGTGACCTTCAAAGAGGTGCCCTTCGCCATGAACCGCATCTCCGCCCGCAGCGATGGGCGCCTGACCCTTGGCGGCAGTTTGGGGGCGCCGGTGCTCGGCGGGGAGCTGACGATCAGCCGGGGCAAGATCAACGCCCTGCCCGGGGAGGTCTCCCCCACCGAGCCGGTTTCCAACGCCCCTGCCAAACCCAGCACCCTCTCCGCCCTGTTGGAGCAGAAGTGGGATTTTCAGCAACCCCTGGTGCTGTTGGGCCCGCAGATCGAATCGGTGGACTCCCCTCGGCTGGAGGAGGCCATTCCCCGCCTTCCCTGGCTGAGCTTTCAAAGTCTGCGCCTGAACTTTGGACCCGGTCTGCGGGTTGTGGTGCCCAATGTGGCCAGCTTTGACACGGGTGGCTCCCTGCGGATCACGGGTCGTCTCGATCCGAGCTTGCGGGCCAGTGGCGTGGTGCGCCTGTTGTCCGGTCGGCTGAATCTTTTCACCACAACCTTCAGCCTGGATCCGGATGCCCCCAACGTGGCGATCTTCACCCCGTCGCTCGGGTTGGTGCCCTATCTCGACATCGCCCTGCGCACCCGCATCGCCGACAACCTGGGGGCATTGGGGGCCAGCGGGTTTGGGGACCCCCAAGCCGGGGGGTCGATGGTGGCGGGTCCGGGTGCCGGGGCGCCGGAAAACGGCTTCTCCTCCCTGCGCCAGTTGAATTTGATCCTGGTGACAATGAGCGTCAGCGGGCCGGCGGACCGGATGGCCGATTCGATCCGGCTGTCCAGCAACCCGCCCCTGCCCCAGGAGCGTCTGGTGGCGCTGATCGGCGGCAACTCTCTGGCCGGGCTCACCCAGGGCGGCGCGGGCACCGCCCTGGCCGCCATGGTGGGCCAATCCCTGCTGTCTCCCCTGCTGAGCAGCGTGAGCGATGCCCTCGGGCAACGGGTGAGCCTGGCCCTCTACCCCACCTATGTGAATCCGGAGATCCCCAACCGGGAGGTGCGCCTCTCCCGCCGGGTGCCACCCCAGCTCGTGTTGGGCGCGGAGATGGGCGTCGACTTGACCGATCGGGTCAATCTGTCGGTGCTGGCCGCGCCGAACCGGTCCGACGTGGCACCCCAGGTCACCCTGAACTACAAGGCATCCGAAGCCCTGAATGTGG
>JBKCVY010000337.1:0-5344 GCA_046317475.1 Cyanobacteriota bacterium
GTAGGGCACCACCGCCAATCCTTGTCGCTCAAACAACACCCGCGCCCGGGGCATATGGAACGCGGAGGTGACCAGCAGCACCCGGCTTCCCCTTGGCAATTGGGCTGCCACGGCCCGCGCCTCCTCAGCGGTGTTGCGCACGTAAGGGGTCACCGCTAGGGCTTTGGCGGGCAGGCCAAGGGCAAGGGCCTGCTGGCGGTGCACCTCCCCTTCGGTGGGCAGACCGCTCTGGAGGGAGATGGCGCCACCGGTGAAGAGGAGCAGGGGGGCCCGCCCGGCCCGGAACAGGTCGAGACCGCCGAAAAAGCGATCGGCATCGACCCATTCCGTGCGACGCAACGGTCCCGGAGCCGGATGGCGGCCACCCCCCAGCACAACGAGGGCCGCGGCGGTGGGCAGGGCCCGGGGCTGGAGGGGCTGCCAGGGACGCTCCAGCATGCGCCACAGGCCCTGGGCCGTGAGGGGGGTGGCCAGGATCCAGAGCAATAGGAAGGCCCCCTTGACGGGGGCCCAGCGGCGACGCCCGATCCCCCAAGCCAGCAGCAAGAGAGTCAACCCCAGGGGCAGAACCAACAGGGGCAGCAGCTTGCTGAGGACGAACATTGGCAACGCTGACGGAGGGCGGTTGGGGCCCCTACCCCAACTCGGGACGTCCGCCCCGGAGGGGGAAACGTGTCAATCCAGCGACCCGGAGGCTGGGGCACTGGGCATTACCCCTCGACGATGGGGAAAGGGTTGGGTCGAATCCGATCAGGCGGCGGCCAAATTGGCGGCGACAAACTCCCAGTTGACCAATTTGTCCAGGAAGGTGCTGATGTAATCCGGACGACGGTTTTGATAATCGAGGTAGTAAGCGTGCTCCCAAACGTCCATCGTGAGCAGAGCTTTTTGGCCGTGGGCCAGGGGCAGGTCGGCGTTGCCGGTTTTGGTGATTTTCAGCGTGCCATTATCCAGCACCAACCAGGCCCAGCCACTGCCAAATTGGGTGGCGCCAGCGGCTTTGAATTGCTCCTTGAACGCGTCAAAGCCGCCAAAGTCAGCCTCGATTTTTGCGGCCAACGCGCCGCTGGGCGCACCGCCTCCGCCCGGGGTCATCCCCTGCCAATAAAAAGTGTGGTTCCAGACCTGGGCGGCGTTGTTGAACACCCCGGCCTTGCTGGCATCGCCAGCCACGGCCAGGATCGTGTCTTCCAACGATTTCCCTTCCAGGTCGGTGCCGGCCACCAGGTTGTTGAGGTTGGTGACGTAGGCCGCGTGGTGCTTGCCGTGGTGAAACTCCAGGGTGGAACGGGAGATGTGGGGCTCGAGCGCATCGAGGCTGTAGGGAAGGGCGGGCAGCTGGTGCGCCATGGAGGGGGAGGTGAAGGGAGAAACCCGAGCAGGACCCGGGGGGCGGCGGCATCCTAACGAGCAGGTTTCATCCCCTCGGGGGCGGCGACCCGATCCTCAGCGGCCCACGCTCAACAGTTCCACATCAAAGAGGAGGGTGGCATCCGGGGGAATGACGCCACCGGCGCCGCGGGATCCGTAGGCCAGATCCGGGGGGATCACCAACTGGCGCTTGCCGCCCACCCGCATGCCGGCCACCCCCTCATCCCACCCCTTGATGACGCGTCCGGCGCCGAGGGGAAAACTGAAGGGGCCCCTCCCGTAGCTGCTGTCGAATTCCTTGCCATTGCGCAGGGTGCCGCGATAGTTGACGCTGACGGTTTGGCCGGGCTTGGCCTCCTCCCCGTCGCCCACCACCACATCCGTGATCTGCAGGCCGCTGGCGGTGGTGCGGGGCTTGGGAGCCGCCAGTTCGCCGCCGAGGGCGCTGGCTTGGGCAAGGGTGGGGGCGTCGTCCATCGTCGGGGCCATGGCAAAAAGGAAGGGGTTGGGTTCGTCGGGATCGAGTTCGAGGGGGGAACGAACCGCCGCGGCGATGGTGGCGTTGGCGGGGGCCAGCTCCATGGGGGAAACGGCATCCCGGCTGGGTGCGGGGGCCGCCGCCTCACCCCCCCCGGGAGTCACCAACTGGCTGATCAGGGCCACCATCAGGCAGGCCAGGCAAACGCCAGCGCTGATGAGGATGTCTCGCATGGAACCGGGCCTGGCAAAGGGAGGGTTGCCGTGGATTCTGGCAGGGCGCCGCGAACGATCCCCGTGTCCGCAGCGGCCTATTCCACCCAATCGTTTCGGCCCTGGGCCTGGCGCAGCTGGCTTTCGAGCCGGTCGATGCGTCCCCGCAGCTCATCGAGTTCCCGTTGGCGGGCCAGGCCAAGGTCATGGAGAAGTTGGTCGCGGTTGCGCTCCAATTGGCGCTCGGCCTGCTGCTCCACCTCCGGCGTCTCACCCCGCAGGGCCTTGAGCACATCGTCCACCAGGGCGGAGGCGTGGGAGGGGTCCAACTTGCCGCTTTGCACCCAGTCCTGGGTGACGTAGCGCAGGCGGTCAGCCACCAAGGTGGTGGTGCCGAGCCCACGGAGGAGGAGCATCTGCAGCAGGTTGCCTTGGTCCATGGTGGGGAACGTTGGGAGGGAAGCCTTTTTGAGAATGGCAATGGGGGGGAGGCTTGGCCCTGGGGAATGACCGGCGCCCCTGGCTGGTCCTGGCCGCCACGTCTGGCGCCATGGCGGGGGTGTCCCTGCCGCCGCTGGGATGGCCCTGGCTGCTGTGGCCCTGCCTGGCGGTGCTCTGGTCCCTGGCCGCCGGTGCCCAAGCGGCGCGAGCCGGACTGGTTTGGGGATTCATGGCCGTGTTGGCCAGCCACCGGTGGTTACTGGCGCTCCATCCCCTCGAGTGGATTGGGGTGCCCGGGCCGTTGAGCCTGCCCATCTGCGTGGTGTTGTGGGGAGCGTGCGCCCTGCTCGGGGGCGTGCTGGTGGCGGTCTGGTCGGCGTTGGTGGGGGGCTTGCGGGCGGAACGCCCCAGCACCGCCCTGTTGGCCGCTGGCCTGTGGGGGGGCGCTGAAGTGGCGCTGGCCAAGGGGCCGCTGTTCTGGATCGGCCTGGGGGTGTCCCCCCTGCCCGCGGATCCCTGGCTGGGGGGCCTCGCCTCCCTGGTGGGGGCGGGGGGGGTGGCGGCCGTGCAGGTGCTCCTTGGATGGGGTCTTTGGAGGTTGGCGCGGTCCTGGCTGGCGGAGGGCGGTGGCCCCGGGCCGCGCCTGACGCCCCGGGCCTGGGGCCTGGGGCTGGGACTGGGCCTGGCGGTGGCCCACCTGGCGGGCCTCGGGGCCCGGGCGCTGCTGGCGGAACCCCAAAGCGCCACCACGGAACCGGTGCTCGTGCTCCAACCCGCGATCCCCACCCGCGAGAAATTCCAACCCGGCCAACAGGAGCGGCTGTCGCGCCTGCTGGCCTCCGCCCTGGTGGAGGCCGAACCCAGCGGCGCCACGGTGGTGTTGCCGGAGGGAGCCCTGGCCCTCGACCAAGGCCTTCCCCGCCCCGCTGCCGTGGAGGTGATCAGTGGCGGGTTTCGACGCGCCGACTCCAGCCTGCGCAGCGCGCTCCTGCGCTTCGCGCCCATGGCCACCTCGGCGGACAGTTGGGTGGACAAACACCGCGTGGTGCCCCTCGGGGAATGGGTGCCCCTGGCCCCGCTGCTGCGCTGGAGCGGCCTCTCGGCGGTGGGGGGGGTGGAGGCGGGGGGGGCCTCCCGCCTGCTGGAGCGCCCCGGGGGAGCCATCGGAGTCGCGATTTGCTACGAGATCGCCGATGGGCGCGCCCTGGCCCGCGCCAGCCGGGATGGGGCCCGCTGGCTGCTGGCCAGCGCGAATTTGGATCCGTACCCATTGGCCTTGCAGGGCCAGTTCCAAGCCCTGGCCCAACTGCGGGCACTGGAGAGCGGACGCTGGCTGGGGAGCGCGGCCAACACGGGGCCGAGCGTGCTGCTGGATCCGGCGGGCCGGGTGCGCTCCGCCCTGCCCAGCGGGGCGCCGGCCATCGGGCTGTTCACGGTGCCCGCCAGCCAACGCCTCACGCCCTATGTGCGGGGAGGAGAGCGGCCCCTGGTGGCCCTCCTCGGGGCCGGGCTGGCCCTGAGGGCGGCCCGGCGGTAGAGGGCTCCGCCGCCCCGGGTGATCCCTCAGCCGGGTTGCCCCTCAGCCAGGGGGGCGGTTTCCACCAGGGAAGGCGCCAGGCGCAGGCCCGGCTCGCTGGCGGGCACCAGGAGCAGTTCGGCGGCGCGGATGCGGGAGAGGAGGCGCGTGGTGGTGACGCGGGTGGTGCCGATCAGTTCGGCGATGCGCTCATGGGTGAGGCGGAAGGGGAGATCACACCAGGCCCCGCAGCGCCGGCCCAGGCGACGGACGAGGAGGGAGAGGAGGGCGTGGAGGCGCTTTTCCGCGTTGCCAAGGTGACGAATGCGGAGCAGCTGAAGGGTCCACTCGTTGACTGGATCGAATCCCATGGCCTCCTCGGCGAGGTCGTGGCGGGAAAAGCTCAGGGGAGTGAGGGCTTCGATGCAGACGCCCTCGCTGCAGAGGCGATCGGTGCGGAGCTGATCGCCCGCTTGGAGGAAGGCGATGGTCATGCCCTCGGTTTCCTCGCACGGGCAGTAGACCCGGGCAATGCCCACCAACACCTCCAGGCAGGAGCCCGAGGGACGCACGCCTGGATCGAGCAGCACGGATTGGCCCGGCGGGAGCTGGATGGGGAGGCCCGGCGGCGGGTTGAGGAAGCGGTGGGCCATGGGAACCAACGGGGCTGGTCTTGCGAATCACTCGCAACATAGGCGTCCCAGCCGGCTTTTTGCAAGCGATTCTCAATTGCAGGAAATGGGCGCGCTGCCCCGGCGGACCCGTAACAAAAATCACCCGACCCCGCACCATTTGCCCTGGGGCCCCCCACGGCGGCTTTCTAGCCTCCCTCCCATTCGCGCTTCTCCCCCTCCCCCGCGGGGGGACCCCCTCGCCCCACCGGCACCCGTCGCGGTGTTCCATCAGCCGGGAGCCCGCGCGGCGGGGATGGCCTTCACTCCAACGAACCCGTGTTGACCCACCGACTGCCCCCCCCACACCCCTCTCCCCATCCCCCCCGGCCACGGACGGGCCGCGCCCTGTGGGCGGCCCTGGCCGCCGGCGTGTCCGCCGCGAGCCTGGCCTTGCGACCCACCCACGCCCAGACCAGGGAAATTGGCGTCTACTCCGGCCGCCACTACAACAGCGACCAGGCGCTCTACCAACAATTCACCGCCCGCACGGGCATCCGCGTCAAACTTCTGGAGGGCAAGGACGACGCCTTGATCGAGCGCCTCCGCCAGGAGGGATCCTCCAGCCCCGCCGATGTGCTCGTGCTGGTGGATGCCGCCCGTCTGGACAAGGCGGCGCGGATGGGACTGTTCCAACCCATTCGCTCCGCCACCC
>JBKCVY010000338.1:0-4728 GCA_046317475.1 Cyanobacteriota bacterium
GTCCTGACCCCTCTCCCCGCGACCATCGGTCCGGTCATGGTGCTGGCCACCATTGGTTTTTCCGGCGTGATCGGCCTGTTTTTTGGAGTGGTTCCCGCCCGGAGGGCGGCGGCCCTGGATCCCATCGTGGCCCTGCGAAGCTTGTAGCACCCTCCCGGCCTAATGGAAAGTGGAGAAAACATTAAGAGTGAAAAAGTGTTGTCGTCCACACCAGAAAAAGTCAATCAGGACTGGCTATAAGTGTCTGGCTCTGCTTTGATTGTTCATTGGACTATCCTGATCTGAACCTGAGGATTCATGACGGCGGCGGAGCTCAGCAGGATTGTTCCTATCGCAATTCGTCGGATCGCATGGTGATCCTCCGCTGTTGCGGAAGCAACCATTTTTTCCTTGAGAGGGTCCTGTTCCCATTCGAGGTTCTCGCCTTTACATGTCCGACCATGAGTGAAATTAATATCTGGTCCCACAGCCTCTACGGCCCGGAATTGCTCGAGTCCTTCACCTCGGATCAACTGCTGGCTGAAAGCACGGATGGACCCCCTGAGGAGAAAGTCGAAGGAATGTTCCCCACCTCTTCCACCGCCCTCCAAACGACCCCCTGGCTGCGGGCGAGCTGAACTCGTCCACCGACGATCCCCCCTCACGGGGCGGCTCACACCCCAAACGGCAATCTTTTAAGCTTGTTAGAGAATCCCGATTTTCGATGAATCAGCGTTGGCGCCTCATTGTCCTTTGGGCACTTCCGCTCCTTCTGGCGTCCTTTCTGGGATGGCAGTTGCTCAGCGGTTCAGGCACCAAACTCGCCAATAGTCCCCTGCGCTCTCCCGCCAATGCCGCGGTTGGCCGCATGACCTACGGTCGTTTCCTAGATTATGTCAACGCTGGTCGTGTGAATTCCGTTGATATTTATGATTCCGGCCGCTCCGCAGTTGTGGAAGTTGTTGATTCCGATCTGGACAATAAGGTGCAACGGCTTCGTGTCGACTTACCAGGAATCGCTCCTGAACTTCTCGGCAAACTCAAAAGCCAGTCCATCAGTTTCGATATTCACCCACCCAAGCCCACTCCACCACTCCTTGGGGTCCTCAGCAATCTCCTCTTCCCGCTCCTGTTGATCGGATCCCTCATCTTTCTGGCTCGGCGATCCTCTGGAATGCCGGGTGGTCCTGGACAGGCAATGCAATTTGGCAAAACCAAGGCGCGTTTCTTAATGGAGGCTGAGACCGGTGTCAAGTTTGACGATGTTGCTGGGGTGGAAGAAGCAAAACAGGATCTGCAGGAGGTGGTGACCTTCCTCAAAACTCCGGAGCGATTCACCTCCGTGGGTGCGCGCATCCCTAAGGGTGTGCTCCTGGTGGGGCCCCCTGGAACGGGCAAAACGCTTCTTGCCAAAGCCATCGCTGGGGAGGCGGGGGTTCCGTTCTTCTCTTTGTCGGGATCTGAGTTTGTTGAAATGTTCGTTGGCGTCGGTGCTAGCCGTGTAAGGGACCTTTTCAAACGGGCCAAGGAAAACAGCCCATGCCTGATCTTTATTGATGAGATTGATGCTGTCGGGCGGCAGCGCGGCGCTGGAATTGGTGGGGGTAATGACGAGCGAGAACAAACCCTCAACCAACTCCTTACCGAGATGGATGGCTTTGAGGGCAACAGCGGCATCATCATCATCGCGGCCACCAACCGCCCAGACGTACTGGACTCCGCCCTGATGCGACCGGGCCGTTTCGACCGCCAGGTCACCGTCGATGCACCCGATATCAAGGGCCGTCTCTCTATTTTGAATGTTCACTCCCGCAACAAGAAACTTGCCCCTGAAGTCTCTCTGGAAGCCATTGCCAGACGGACCCCTGGTTTCACTGGTGCCGACCTGGCAAATTTGCTGAACGAGGCTGCCATCCTCACCGCCCGTCGCAGGAAAGAGGCCATCACCCTGAGTGAAATTGATGATGCTGTTGATCGCGTCATTGCAGGCATGGAGGGTAAGCCCCTCACCGATGGCCGAAGCAAGCGGTTGATCGCCTATCACGAAGTGGGCCACGCCCTTATTGGAACCTTGGTCCAGGACCATGACCCCGTCCAAAAAGTCACCCTGATCCCTAGGGGACAAGCCCAAGGTTTGACTTGGTTTGCCCCTGATGAGGAGCAAATGTTGATCAGCCGGGCACAAATTAAGGCACGCATCATGGGAGCCCTAGGCGGTCGGGCAGCTGAAGACGTTGTTTTCGGCCACGCGGAAGTCACCACTGGTGCTGGTGGCGACATTCAACAGGTGGCCTCACTCGCCAGACAAATGGTCACTCGTTTTGGCATGAGTGACCTGGGCCCCATTTCCCTTGAGGCTGGGAACCAGGAAGTCTTCCTGGGACGGGATTTAATGACGCGCAGTGATCTTTCCGATGCTGTTTCAGCCAAAATTGATCTGGCTGTTCGTGAAATCGTTGGTCTCTGTTACCAGGAAACCAAGGACATTGTTAGCCAACATCGTGAATGCATGGACCGTTTGGTGGAACGTCTTATCGAAAAAGAAACCTTGGACGGAGACGAATTTCGTACCATTGTTTCAGAATTCACAGATCTGCCAATCAAGGAACGGTTTACCCCTTTCTTGGAAACATCCGAACCTGCGAGTCAACTGCTTCAGAAAGAATCGGTTTAATCTTTTTTTGGATTAACCCTTGTAAAGAAAAAGCATCATTTCCTGCAACATAGGAGATGATGCTTTTCAATTTACATTGACAAACCTTTTGTTTCTCAAACCATTCCTATATTCTTTGGGTGATCCCCACTAGAATTTAAAAATGCAAACGAGGATCCTTGTTTGTTTCAAACAGATCTAACCGTACGCTTATCAATGACTTTATCAATCAAACCATAACTGACGGCTTCATTTGGTGACATGAAAAAGTCCCGATCCGTGTCCTCTTGAATACGAGCCAGCGGCTGACCTGTCCGCTCTGACAATTCCTGATTCAGTTTTTGCTTGAGATAGAGAATTTCATCCGCCTGAATACGAATGTCACTGGCCTGTCCCCTTGCTCCTCCCAATGGCTGATGAATCATGATGCGAGAGTGAGTCAAGCTGCTCCGTTTCCCAGGAGTGCCAGCACACAACAGAAAAGCCCCCATACTCGCGGCCAGTCCTACACAAACCGTTTGAACATCGGGTTTAATGTGTTGCATGGTATCGAAAATCCCTAATCCGTCGTAGACAGAACCACCGGGTGAGTTGATATACATAAACACGTCCTTGTCTGGATCTTCAGCTTCGAGAAACAAAAGCTGCGCCACGACCCGATTGGCAGACTCAGCCGTGACAGGTTCTCCCAAAAAAATGATCCTCTCGCGCAAAAGACGCGAATAGATGTCGAATGCGCGTTCACCACGTCCAGATTCCTCGATGACGATCGGGATCACGGCACACAACCAGGTAACTGTCGCGATCCTACCCACCGAACCCACGGGCCATGGGCAAAGCCCTCCCCCGTATTCCCCCCCGGGTGGTGGTGTCGCTAAGGTCGCACAGGTCTGATCGTGTGAATCGCGTGAGCCCCCTTCTGACTGTTGCCGACAGCAAGAGAGCCTTCCATGCGTCCTTTCCCCATGTGATCAGCCCCCTGTATCGGCGGTTGGTGGATGAATTGCTGGTGGAGCTCCACCTCCTCAGCCATCAGCGGGGGTTCCAGGCAGACCCGCTCTTCGCCGTGGGACTGGTCCAGGTCTTTGATTCCGGCACCCGTGGTTATCGGCCGGAAGACCAGCGGAAGCCCCTGTTCCAGGCCCTCTGTGCCGCCTGTGGCCAGGATGCCGCCGCCCTGCGGCGGCAGCGCGATCAGGCCCTGGCCTCCGTTGGCCAGCACTCCGTGGAGGACGTGCGGCAGTGGATGGAACGGCAGGGAGAAGGAGCGCCGGAGCTGCTTCAGCAGGCCCTGGCGAATGCGCGCCGTGCCGATTTTCACTATTCTCGTCTAATGGCCGTTGGTCTGCTGACCCTTCTTGAGGAGGCCCAGGGGGCCGATTCCATGGATCCCAAGGCGCTCCGCCAGTTTGCCCACGACACCGCCGAGGCGATGGGCCTTCTCCGTGAACGGGTGGACAAGGATTTGGGGCTGTACGCCAACAACCTTGAAAAACTGGCCCAGGCGGTTGAACTGATGGAGGAAACGGTGGCAGCGGAACGACGCCGCAATGAGCGGCGCACAGCTACGGGCGCAGCAACAACATCCCCTGAAGCTGGCTGACCGCCGCGTCCAGTCGGAAGCCCGGGCTGGGAGTGCGCGTCAGCCAAACCCAACGGCTGCGCTTCACCACCTCTGGCAGGTCTGGCGGCAACAGCCCACGCAGAGCCAATTCCTGGGGACGGGCCAGCAGGCTCATGCCTCCCTCTGCCATGACCCTGGAGGCCCGGAAGGGTTCCACCTGCACTGGTTGCGGACCCAAAAACAGGGTCAGTTGGTCCTGCAGACCGGCCCCTTTTCGCCGCAGCCATCCGCCTACCACCACCCCATCGGGCCGCCGCCAAACGGCCGCTGGCCAGGGGCCCTCGCTCGAGCGGAGACCCTCCGACGTCAGGTTGCGCGCCACCCGGTTCAGGACCTGCTTCCACTGGTTTTCCCTGTTGCCCACCCAAACGGTCAATTCGACCGAGGCTTGGAAGGGGCCCTGGGCCCGGGGCCTCAGCACGAGACGGAAGGGGGTTTGACGCAACAGCCCCATCTGTTCCCGCCCCAGTCC
>JBKCVY010000339.1:0-6095 GCA_046317475.1 Cyanobacteriota bacterium
GTCTTCATGTCGCAATACGCCGCCAATTCAGCTCCAAACCAAAACGATCAATCCTTCGATCGCATCCATCGCCCTGGTGCGCGGCGTGATTGACAGCGATCCCGGCTGCACGGCTGGCTCCCAGTCCGGGCCGCCAGGGCCGCAAGCCTGGTGGAATTCCCTTCGCCCTGGACAATCGCCAAAGCAAGCCGGGGAAGGGGTGGTTGGGTTTCAGCTGTGGGCGAACCCCACGGGAAACTGTCAGGGTTTTCGGCAGGATTTGTACAGAACGCTTTTCGCCTACGACCTGCAATCCATTGCATCGCTGAAGGGGCTTGTGACGAAGGCAACGTTGACTGTCAACGCCAAGATTCTGCCGCAAACACGCCCCAATTCACTGTGTGAGCCCTTTACGGCAGGGGGTGGTGGGGTCGTTCGCTTGCCCGCCAGTACGACGCTCCCCGCCTCTGGCTTTTCTGAGCTTCCGCCAAACCAACCATTTCCAAGTGGCCCGGTCCTGTTTTCCTTTCCGCAACCTTGGGTACCTGGCCAAATTGCTCCAGGCGTGACGTCCTCGGATGGGGGAGGCCAGAGGGCTTCGTTTGGCGTTGACGTCACCGCCCTTGTGGACCAAGCCCTCAACGCGGGATCAAATCGCATCGTGTTCGCCATCTCTGGATCAGACGAGGCCCCGAGGAGCGTCAGGCCCCCCTCTGGCGATTTTGACTGTCGAACAACCTATGGCGTCACCTCCCTCACCATTTCCCATCTCTAAACGGCACATTCATGTCACTGACGCTAGTCCTGAGTCAATAAGAATCGGTCGCAATTAGCCAGCATTTCCAAGGGATAATCACAAGTGAGGGGAGGGTTTTATTATGGCAATACTCTCTCGCCGCGTCTGTCGAAACCTGGGAATCAGCCGGCCCTGGGACGGGAGCAATCAAATTCAAGATCAATCCCAATTAACATGGTGATTGCCATCACAGTAGAGGCAGGAAGTCTTTGCATGTTCGGATCAGAAATGAAGCCAAGCGGATGGAAAGAGGCCATCAGCGGCTCTCAGCCATCGCCACCAAGCTGCTTTTGACCCTGGAGGGTGGTGTTGGATGCCACAGGCTGGATGTTGGGCGGGACTTCAATTGCACGGCCAGGGTTTGGGGAGCAATCAAGGTCCTGATAGGGTCGTAACGACAGGATAAGAGGAGAGCGTCATGACAGAAATCAAGGTTGCCTTCTGGAACGTGCAAAACCTGTTTGACACCACCACCTCACCCATTGCGGCGGATCTGGAATTTACGCCCGAACAGGGGTGGACCGAAGAGGTGTTCGCCATCAAGGTGGCCAACCTTGCCAAGATCATCAAGCAAATGCATGGCGGTCAGGGTCCTGACCTCCTGGGGTTGTGCGAAGTGGAAAACCAGGATGTTGTCGAGCGCTTGATGGAGGCCATCGGCCGTCCTGACTATCGCCTGGCCCATGTGGAAGCCCCTGACATCCGGGGCATTGACTGCTCACTCCTCTATTCCAGTCACATCTTCAACGATCCTGCCAAGGACGACATCCAGGGGCATTTGATCTATTTCCGTTTTCCCACCCGTGACATCTTTCAAGTGCGACTCACCCTGAAGACCAGCGGTTCAGAGCTGAATGTCTTCGTAAACCATTGGCCCTCCCGCAGCAATGGCGAGTATCAATCCGAACCGCACCGCTTCACCGTGGGGGAACGCTGTGGCCAATTGGTGGATGACGTTTTGAAATTCTCTCGGCAGGAGTACTTGCAGATTCCCGAGACAAAAGATGGGCTGGCGCAATTAAATGCCCGATGGAATCGAAACATTCTGCTGATGGGTGATTTCAACGATAATCCCTTCAACCGCAGCATCACCGACTATCTGCAAGCCTCCAAGGATTTCGACAAGATGGAGGAAGAGATCAAAGGGGAGAAAAAGCGAGACATCCCCAGCATTCAGTCCTATCTAGAGCACAGTCCCACCCTGCTAAACCTCTCGTGGCCATGCGTTGCCACACCTGATGGGGGTAGCATTTTCTTCAGCGGCGACTCTGCCAATACCATGCATATGTTTGATCAGTTCATGGTGTCCCGCGGTCTGTTCTATGGCAAGACCGGACTCAAGGCCAGACCAGGCTCGGTTCACGTCCTGCGCCCAACGGAAATGGCGACTAGCCCCAAACTACGACCGAAAGCATTCGACAAAAAAACCAAAAAGGGCTTTAGTGACCACTTCCCCATTGAGATGGTCATTGACACCATCTAGTGCTCAGCCCCCTCTCCCTGTGGCCTGGCGCTTGGCGGAGGCGGGCCACCCGTCGCGGCGGTGCCCCCAGGCGACGCCATGCCCAGCCATGGTCATCCTGAGACGCCCTTGCCAGACTGCCAGGAGCGCCACCTCCCACCCCCTTGCAGCCGCACCTCACCCAATTCATCTCATCGTTGTTGGCCCTGCTCAATCCCCTGGCCGACTTCGCCATCTTTTTGAGTCTCACCAGCGGCCGCAGCCGGGTGGAACAGCGACAGATTGGCGTTCAAGCCGCCATCGCCATCGCGGTGATCATGATCGCCACCCTTTGGCTGGGCAACCCGATCCTGACGGCATTTGGCATCAGCATCGGGGCCTTTTCCGTGGCGGGCGGCATCATCTTGTTTGGCATTGGCCTAGGCATGCTTCGGAGCAAAGCCGGGGAATCAAGCAAGGCGGAAACGAACAAAACCAGCATTGAATCGGCCAAAAAGCAGGCCTCTCCCGCCGTGGTGCCCCTCGGCATTCCGATTTCCGCCGGTCCCGGCGTGATCACCGCGCTGCTCGTTGCTTCCCATGCCAATCCATCGGGGGTGCAGGGATTGATCACCTACTCGTTGGCCTGTTTGGCGCTCAGTGTGCTGATGGGCGCGGTGTTTTGGTTCGCGCCGCTCATGGGACGCCTGCTGGGGGACACGGCGATGCACATCTCCACCCAGGTGATGGGCCTGGTGGTGACCGCCATTGCTTCCCAAATGGTGCTCAACGGGCTGCGCACGGCTTTCCCGGTCTTGGCGGCCGCCCAGGGCTGAGGGGGCGCCAGCGCTGGCGTCCTGGGTTGGGGGGGACTGGGGGGGTCTTCACCGGCGCAGGGCCGCCCACACCAGGTTGGGCGAGTGGCCGTTGACGCGCACCAAGCGCACCCAGAGGAGGGTCATGTGTTCCAGGTGGAGGGCCTGCTCCACCCCCCCCCACATCCAGGGGCTCCCATCCCAGGGCGCTGATCAAGGCGGCCACCGTCTCCTTCGCCGCCCCATCGTTGCCTCAGTAGAGCATGACGGGTTTGACATTGGCGGCGGGATAGGCGGAATCCTCAAAGTTTTCAAAGCCATAGATCGTGAACGCCTTCACCACCCGGCACCCCGGCACCTGGGCCTGGATCACCTCCGAGCCTGAGCGCTCGCTGGCGAGCCCATGGCTGAGGTTGGGCCCCACCGGATTGGTGCAATCCACCAGGATCTTTCCCTCCAATTCGTCCGCCACGGCCGCCAGCGCCGCCGCGTTGGCCTCATAGGGGGTGGCTAGAAAGACCACCTCCGCCTCCGCCACGGCCTCCTTGGGCGGTTGGACCTCCAGCCCGGGGTTGCGGGCCAGGGCCTTTTGCACGCTGGTGGAGTTGGGGTCCTTAGCCGCCACCACCACGGCATGGCCCAGGCGTTGGAGATGGTCCGCGAGGGGGGCACCAACTTGACCGATGCCGATGAAGGCCAGGCGCATGGGTGGTGAAGCAACAATGGCGAAAGATTAGGGAGCCATGGGGAGTGGACCGGCTAGGCGGAAACGGAGGGCGAAAGGAGGGGGAAGGGGCGGCCTGCTGGGGCCGCCCGCTTGAGGGCCTGAAAGCCAGCCGCGACTACAGCGTGATGCAGGCGGGAATGCCGAGCGCGCCCGGGGAGGAAACGCCATCCAGAACAACCTGGAGTTCCGCACCAAAAGTAAAGTTTGTATTGCCGAGAATGTGGATCTGGTTATTGGGCGTATCGACAAAGCAGCACAATCGCCTAGGCACCGCACCCAAACTGGCCAGGGCAGCGGCCAAAGTACCGTGGATTCCTGTCCAGGCAAACGTCTGATTACCTGGACCGACCTCGGCATCAACCAGACCGAAATCCAAGGTGTCGCCCAAGGTAAAATCCGTAATGTAATCTGGGGTGCCGTAGGGGGATTCAGAGGTCAAACTCCAGCGGTAGCGATCGTTGCCTATCTGTCCAATCATTTTATCTTGGCCCGCGCCACCAATGATTGTGTCATTTCCCGCTCCACCAAAGATAGTATCACTACCCGGGCCTCCCATCAAAAGATCATTGCCCCCGACGCCATCAATGAGATCATTACCACCTCGGCCATTGAGATTATTGGCAAAGCCATCACCCGTGATGCTGTCGTTATAGTTCGTACCCACGACATGCTCAAAATTCCTCACCCTCCATCCGTAGGACGACGTACCACCATTCACGTTCACGGTCGCGGACGCCCCAGAAAGGTTGACCGTTGCGCCGCTCACAATCCAGCCGGTCTGGCTAATCGCGGCACTGAGATCGATGGTGTCCCCATACAGTGCGCTGCCAAAAACGATTTCGACGGATTTTAGGTAATCCGTCCCGAGGGCACCACCCTTGACCACGGTATTGAGGGCAGTCAGGGTGACCGTATAACCAATATTGGTATAGTCGGCCGAATCATTTCCATCGCCTCCAACAAGTGTATCGTCCCCATAGCTACCCAGCATTGTATCGTCACCGCCCGAAGCGTCAAAGTAATCGTCGTCGAAACTGCCATCTAGCAATTCAGACGCAAGGGTGCCCGTAATCGTGTTCGGCATGGAAGGATTCCTAATGGCAAAGGAAAAGAGCATTCGATGCCTCCGGCCATGTCGGCCATCAACATGGCCAAGACCAGTGGTAACGCTCACGACCAATTATGCAACACCACCGTGAAGGCGGAATCAAAGCGCCAGGACAACAAACGGTTTTCTTACGATAATTTTACACGTCTAGACAGAAGGTTCGCGGCCTACAGGTGAGAGAGCAAATCCTGGCGCCCTTTACAACTTCTCATTCAAACCGAGGTCAGCGAGAAGACACATCATTGTCATGCCTTGCAGTTGACGATCTGTGCCGCAGGCTGCCAACTGCAGAATTGTTGGCGCGCGGCTGTTCATCACTCCTTCCGCCAGCTGGCTTGCGCCAGCGTTGAGCATCGCGGCTGGCAACTGGCAACCGTCGGGTTGCACGTTTGGCCAGCTCGGGTTCCCTCGTCCGGCCAGACTCTTCCCCATCCCACCCACGCGTCCCCTGATGCCCGACCTGTTCTCCCCCCTGCGCGTCGGCCCACTGGAGGTGCCCAACCGCATCTGGCTGGCGCCCCTCACCCGCTGCCGGGCGGAGGAGGGCCATGTGCCGGTCCCCCTGATGGCGGAGTACTACGCCCAGCGGGCCAGTGGCGGCCTGCTCATCGCGGAGGCCACGATGGTGCTGGAGGGGAATTCCGCCTTTTGGCGGGAGCCTGGCATCTACAGCCAGGCCCAAATCGATGGCTGGCGCCACACCACCGAGGCGGTGCACCAGGCGGGCGGCCGCATCGTGCTGCAGATCTGGCACGGCGGCCGAGCCTGCCATCCGTTGCTCAACGGCGGGCTCCAGCCCGTGGCCCCCAGCGCGATCGCCATCCAGGGCGATGAGGTGCACACGCCGGAAGGCAAGCAGCCCTATGTGGCGCCCCGTGCTCTTGAGGACAGTGAGCTGCCGGGGATTGTGGAGGGCTTCCGGCTGGCGGCGCGTCACGCCATGGCGGCCGGCTTTGACGGCGTGGAGGTGCATGGCGCCAACGGCTATCTGCTGGATGAATTCCTGAGGGATGGCAGCAACCACCGCGATGGTCCCTACGGCGGCCCGATCGCGCACCGAGCCCGGCTGCTGCTGGAGGTGCTGGCAGCCGTGGCGCAGGAGACACCCCTGATGGGTCTACGCCTCTCGCCGCTGAATAGTTACAACAGCATGGTGGACAGCGATCCCGTAGGACTGATCACCTGGCTGGCGCAGCGGCTCAATGACCTCCCCCTGGCCTATCTGCATG
>JBKCVY010000340.1:0-8110 GCA_046317475.1 Cyanobacteriota bacterium
AAACCGACCATCCAGGCCTGCGACCACGCCAACCGCACCTGCCCCCCTCCCGCGCCGCGGCCCGCCTCGCCAGCCCCCGCCGCGACGCCCCCGTCCTGATCCAGCCCCACGCCGCTGGCCGCCATGCGCCTCCCCTGGGCCGTCGCCCTCCTGTTCCTCCTTGGGGCGCGCTACCTGGCTTGGCGGGCCACCGCCACCCTGAATCTCGCCTCGCCCCTGGCCGCGGCAATCAGCCTGACGGCCCTGGCGGCGGAACTCCTGCTGGTGGGCAGTGGCTTCCTCACGCTGCTGTTCAGCCTCTGGCTGCCGCGCCGCCGCCAGCCGCCGGGAGCCCCACCCTCCCCAGACCCCAGCGTGGATGTGCTGGTGCCCACCTATGGCGAACCGCCCGCACTGATCGAGGACTGCCTGCGCGCCTGCCTCGACCTGGACTACCCCCGCTTCAGCGTCTGGCTCCTCGACGACAGCGGCCGACCGGAACTGCGCCAGCTGTGCGAGCGGCTCGGGGCGCGGTACCTCTCGCGGGAGGAGCGCCTCCATGCCAAGGCGGGCAATCTCAACCATGCCCTGCGCCATACCGACGCGGAACTGATCGCGGTGTTCGACGCCGATGTCCTGCCCCTGCGCTCCTTCCTGCGCCGCACCGTACCCCTCTTCAACGATCCGTCGCTGGGCTTTGCGCAAACCCCCCAGACCTATCGCAACGCCGATCCGGTGGCGCGCAATTTGGGGCTGGAGCGCTGGCTGATGCCCGATGAGGAGAGCTTTTACCGCTGGATCGAACCCTGCCGCGAAGCCGTCGGCGCCGTGGTCTGCGCCGGCACCTCCTTCGTGGTGCGCCGGCGAGCGCTGGAGCGGGTGGGGGGCTTCGAAACCGGCACGCCCTCCGAGGATTTGGCCACCGGGATTCGCATCACGGCGGCGGGCTACCGCAACCGCTACCTGCCCGAAAAACTCAGCGCCGGCCTGGCGCCCCTCACGGCGGCGGCGATGGCGCGCCAACGCTGCCGCTGGGCCAGCGGCACGCTGCAGCTGCTGCGCACCGGCGCCAATCCCCTCACCATCTCTGGCCTGAAGCCACTGCAGCGCCTGGCCTATTTGGAGGGCATCGTGCACTGGTTGATGGTGCTCCCCCAACTGCTGTTGGCGCTCATGCCCCTCAGCCTCGGCGTGCTTGGGGTGGCGCCCCTGCTGCTGAGCGGCGAGGGTCTGCTGCGCTACGCCCTGCCCTTCCATGCCGCCCAGTTGCTCTTGATCCGCTGGCTGAGCGGCCAGTCCCGCACGGGGTTCCTGCCGGAGCTCTATCGCTGGATCATGCTGCCGCCGGTGGTCTGGGCGGTGCTGCTCACCCTCTTGGGCCGACCGCAACGGTTCCGCGTCACCCCCAAGGCCCTGGCCACGGGCCGGGTCACCACGCCGGCGCGGCGGCTGTTGTTGCCCCTGCTGGGCCTGTTCAGCCTGCAGGGGGTGAGCCTGCTCAACCTGCTGCGTCCCGCCATGGCGGCGGCCCTGGCGCCCCTGTCGGAGACCACGCTAGCGATCAACCTGCTCTGGGCGGGCCTCAACCTGGTGCTGCTCGGCCTGGCGCTGCGGGCCTGCTTCGACCGGCCGGGGCTGTCGGAGTGGCCCTGGTTTGCCCTGCGCCTGCCCTGCACCCTCGGGCGTGGAGCGACCGCGGTGCCGGCGATGGTGGAGGCGATCAGCGAGGCGGGGGTGGAGCTGCGCTTCGCCCCCGGCGCCGAGGCCAGCCGGCTAGCCCGGGAAACGCCGTTGACTCTGGAGGTGCCCGCCCTAGCCTCATCGCCCCTATTCCTGGAGCCGCGGGCCTGGCGGCCGGGCCGGCTGGGGGCCACCTGGGCGTGGGACACCCCGGAGGACCCGCGGCGCCAAACGTTGCGCAGCTTCCTCAACGGCCGGGAGGGCCTCTGGCCGGAACGGCAGGCACCGCCCGAGCCCCTGGCCCTGGCGGTGGTGTTGGGCCGTCTGGTGAGGGGCCCCGGCCCCGAGGACTGGTTTCATCGCAGCCTCATCCCCCAGGCGCCGCCCTGACCGAGACGCCGATCCCCCAGCCGAGCTCACAGCATCGGCGGGTCCCGATCGTCCTCGTCCTCTTCCTCCTCCTCCCCGTCCTCCTGGTCAGCCACCAGGTTGCTGAACAGGCTCTCGACCGCGTCGCGACTTTGCTCCAGCTCATGGCTGGCCAGCCTGTGCATGGTGGCATTGTTCACCACCAGCTGTTGCTGGCGACCACTGCTTGTTTCCGCGGCGGTGACAGTGAGAATGCCATTGAGGTCAAAGCTGAATTGCACCTCAATCGCCACATCACCGGCGGGCTTCGCCGGCAATCCCTCCACAGCAAAGGAACCCAGCGGCACGTTTTGTTCCGCATCCATGTTCTCCCCCTGGGACACCTCCACCCGCACGAGCTTCTGGTTGTCCGTTGTGGTGTAGTAAAGCTTGGATCGGGTGACCGGGATCACGGTATTGCGGGGAATAATTGTGCTGAAGATGTTGGGAATCAGTCCGAAATCGGTTTCCATGGCTGCAGCGATTCCCAGGGAATGGGGGGTGACATCCACCAAAAACGTGTCGATCTCCTCGCCATTCAGCACGCCAGCCTGCAGGGCCGCCCCCAGGGCGACGCACCGGTCCGGCTCAAAACTGCTCACCGGCACCCCCTCCAGGTGACCCTCCACCAGCTCCTCCACCAGGGGAATGCGGGTGGAGCCCCCCACGAGAATCACCCGGTCGAGATCCGTGGCCTTCAGCCCCGCGTCCGCCAGGGCACGATCAATGGCCGTCAGAGTTTCCCGCAACAGTGGGCGGATCAGGGTTTCAAAGTCCTCCCGCAGCAGCTCCGTCTCCAGATGCAGGGGCGTGTCCCCCTGGCTGTGGAGATAGGCCTCTTGCACCACCACCCGGCCCCGTTCGCTCAATTGGATCTTCGCCCGTTCCGCAGCCTGCAGGAGGCGGGCCTCCAGGCCGGCGTCTGACGGGAGGGGGAGTCCGTGGGCTTGTTCGAAGCGTTCGGCCAGCAGGCGCTGCAGCTGGCGGTCGAAATCATCGCCGCCCAGGCGGTTGTTGCCATGGCTGGCGAGCACCTCCGTGACGGAACCGGTGATGTCGACGATGGACACATCAAAGGTGCCTCCGCCCAGGTCGTAGACGAGCAGCCGCTGGCTCTCCTCCTCGCGCCGATCAAAGACCAGCGCCGCCGCCGTGGGCTCGTTGAGGATTTGCAGCACCTCCAGCCCGGCAATCTCGCCCGCTTCCTTGGTGGCCTGCCGTTGGGCATCGGTGAAGTAGGCCGGCACCGTGATCACCGCCTGGGTCACCGTGTCGTTCAGGGCCGCCTCCGCCCGCTGGCGCAGGGTGCGCAGGATCAGGGCGGAGATCTCCTGGGGCCGGTAGGTCTCCTCCGCCAAGGTCACCCGGCTGTCGCTGCCCATCTGGCGTTTGATCGAGCGCACGGTGCGGTCCGGCGCGGCGGCGTACTGGCGCTGGGCGGCCTGCCCCACCAGCAACTGCCCCTCCGCGGTCACCCCCACCACCGAGGGCAGCAGCAGGTCGCCGGCCTCGTCGGGGATGACCCACGGCTGGCCATCCTCCAGGGCCGCCACGAGCGAATTGGTGGTGCCCAGATCAATGCCGACGACAGTGGCCATGGAGTTGAGAGGAAAAGGACCGAGGAAGAAAGGGACGGAGAAACGGGAGGAGAGGGGGAGAGCGGTGGGAGAGGCACCGCCAGACGGCGCTCAGGGGCCCGCCACAAAGACTTGAGCTTCGCGCAGCAGGTTTTGGCGCCAGGTGTAACCCCGCACGGCCTCCTCCAGCACGCTGCCGGCTGGAGCGCCAGCGGAGGCGGGTCGCTGGCCCAGGGCGCGCATCCGCTCCGGATCAAAGGGCAGGCCCTCGCTCTCGAACGACTGCAGGCCATGGCCCCGCAACGCCTCCAACAACGTGCCGCGGATCAGGCGGATGCCCTCGCTGGCGCTGCGGGCCAGGCTGGCCGCGTCCTCCGGGCGGGGCGCTCCGTCCGCGGCCCCCACCTCTGGGGCGCTCCGCCCCGCCAGGCGTCGCCACAACCGCGCCCACAGGCCTGGCGCGGCGGCCACCGCCGCGGGGACCGCCTGTTGGGCCGCCAGCACCTGCCTCCAATGGACTTCGGCCCGATCGAGGGCATCCAACACGGGCAGCAGATCCTTCACCAGGGCCTCCTGCTGTTGGCGCAGTTGGAGCTGGAGCTGGGCGCGTTCACGGGGAGAGGTCATCGGTGCGTGGCGTCAGAAGGTGAGGCGCAGCAGGTCGGCCAGGCTGAGCCGGCAGCTGGCGCGCAGGCGGGCCTCGAGGGCGGCCAGCGCTTCCGGGTCGAGGCGATCGCGGGGGGGGCCGGGCTGGAGGGGGTCGCCCCGGTGCTTTTCCGCGGCGCGGATGGCCTCGTAGGCCGCGCGCCTCTCTTGAAACTCCCGCGGATGGCTGTGGGCCGGAAAGCGCCGCAATTGGCGGTGATAGGCCGCCTTGATCTCGGCGGGGGACGCCTCCGGCGAGACGTCCAACAGGGCGTAGGGATCGGCCATGGGCTAGGGGTTCTTCGAGGTGCGACGCCGGCCGCGGCCCCGCTGGTGGGGCGGGGGCTCGCGCTCCCCCTCCTCCGCGGAGGGCATTCCATCCTCCACCGGTGCCTGGCCAACCAGTTGGAGGATGGCCCGACGGGCCAAGGGATAAATGTCCGGCAGCATGGTCTCCAGATCGGCGTCGCTGGGTTCCCCCCCGCCCCGTTCCTGAACAATGGCCCGCAGGATGGATTGGAAATCCATCTGGTCCAAGAGGCCGTTCCAGTCAAGGTCCTCCCGCAACCCCAGGGGACGGCGGCCCCTGGGCCGCTCGGGATGGGTCTCCACCCACTCCCGCTCCCGGCCACAGGCGGCGAGGGCAACGCTGTCCTGCTGCCGGCGGGCCTGCTCAAAGGCCTCCTGGCTGAGCTTCATGTAGGCGATGGAGCTGGTGCGCTCCATGGTGGCCAGGGCGAGCGTGAGCAGGGGCTGCTGGGGATCCTGGCGCCGCAGGTCGTCCACCATGGCCCGCCAGGGCATGGTGCTGGCCAGCAGGCGCAGATCCAGCAGGGCCAGAGGCAGGGCCCGTTCCGGCTGGTGGGCGCGGCGCAGCAGGCGGGCCATCTCCGCACCGGGCGCCGCGGAGCGCTTGAGGCGCAGGCCATGGAGCAGGAGCAGCGCCCGCAGGGCCCGCTCGCCATGGGCGGTGCCCGGCTCGGCGGCCAGGCGCTCGAGTTGCTCCTGGCGGCGGGCGATCTCGCCGCTGATCGCTTTGCCGACCCGACGGCAGAAGCGGTGGATGGCCACCAGCACGGCCGTCAGGGCCTCCACCTGGTCGGCCGGATCCAGGGAAGCGAGGAGGGCCTCCCAGCGGTCGCTGGCGGCGGGCAGCGCCAGGGACACCTTGCCCGGCTTGGCCTCTGCCTTGCCCCCATCGGACGGGGCTGGGAGGGAGACATGCTCCACAAAGACCCGCAGGGCCTCCAGGGCGGCGCCGGGGTCTGGGGACGCCCGCAACACCCGCGCCATCAACGTCGCGTCCGGCTGGCTGAGGGCCTCCAGCCAGGGTGGGATCCCCCCAACCCCCTCCCCCTCCGGCGGCGGCGCGTCGCCGAAGGTGGCGCCGTGGCGCTCGCCCAGGCGTCGCTGTTCCGCCCGCTGGTCCGTGAGCTCCAGGGCTT
Source organism: Cyanobacteriota bacterium (assembly GCA_046317475.1). Taxonomy (GTDB): domain Bacteria; phylum Cyanobacteriota; class Cyanobacteriia; order PCC-6307; family Cyanobiaceae; genus Cyanobium. The sequence goes on from JBKCVY010000340.1 coordinate 5,735, forward strand.
CCCCAAGCACCTCATAGACGTGGCGGCTGCGACAGCCATCGTCCAGGGCTTGCCACAGCAGGGGAATCGCCGCCGCCACGTCACCCCTCAGGAACGCCACCATCCCCTGCCGTCCCCGCACGTCGGGCAACTCCGGCGCCAGCTGGCTCGCTTGCTCGACGCAGCGCCGGGCCTGTTGCCGCGCCCCGAGCCGCATGTGCTGATCCGCCTGCCAGCAGTGCAGACGGGCCAGGGTGGTGGAGAGAAGGGGTTCGGGCCAGGCGGAGGGGGTGTCCCGCGCGGCGCGGCGCGCCCAGCCGAGCAGTTGGCTCGCCAGCCGTTCGGCCTCCAGAACATCCTGTTCGGCCTCGCCTTGATCGAAGAGGGGGTAAAGGCGCAGGGCCAGGTCGGCATCGAAGGCGGGCCGGTCGACGATCGGCCGCCAGCAGGCGATGGCCTCCACGGGCGCGTCCCGCTCGAGCGCCTGCTGCCCAGCCAGGCGCAACAGCGGTCGCCGCAGCGGCACCAGCTCGGGCAGGGCGCTCAGCAGGGGCCGTTCATGGGCCAGCAACAGCTGGGCCGCGCCCAGGAGGTTGTGCTGGCGCAGCTGATGGAGCAGGGCCAGGCCAAGGGCCAGCTCCCGTCGGGGCAGGTCGCGCCGCGTGAGGTCGAGCAGCTCGGCGGGGTGCTGGCCGCCGCGGGCGACCAGGTCCAGGGCCACCGCCGCGCAGGCCGGATGGTCCTCACCCTGCAAGATGGCGGCGGCGGCACTGGGATCGCCCGCCTCCAGGCAGGCCCAGGCGCGCCAGACGGCCCCATGGTCGCCGGGGGTGGCCGCGCCGCCCATCCGGGAGAATTGGCGCCGGGCGTTGGCGGGATCCCCCTCCAGCAGGCTGATGGCCCCGGCGGCCCACTGGAGCTGGTGGGACTGGAAGCGGCGGGGTTGGTCGCGAATCAGGGTCCGGATCTGGTCCAGGTCCCCCGTCAGGAGCAAGAGCTTGAGGTAGGCCCCCGCGAAGGCCGGCGGCAGATCGCCAGCCTCAAACGCCTCCCGGATCAGGCCCAGGGCTGGCTCGGTTTTGCCCTGATCGAGCCAGAGACGGGCCAGGGCCACATGGGACTCCCCGTTGAGTCCCAGGGCCAGGGCCTTGCGGAAGGCCCCTTCCGCCCGCTTGCCCTGCCCCTCCGCCGCGGCCTGCCGGCCCTCCAGGCACCACAGCTGGGCTTCGCTGGGCTGCAGGTCGAGATCGGGACGGCGGCGCAGGGCCTGCTCCCGCGCCCGCAGGGCCTCGCTGTAGCGCCGCTGGGAGACAAGATCGGCCAGCTTGCGCCTCAGGGCCGCCGTCTCCTTGCCGCCGTCGTCCGGGGAGGGGTGAGGCCTGGAGGGCATGGGGGAAGATTCAGTTCTTCCATTGAACCGTGATCGGGATGCGGGATCGGCCCGCCCCCCCGGTGAAAGGGCGAGGGGACTTGGCGAAAGGCTGTCCGGTGGCGGGGGCGGGTGGTTCCGCGAGGGGGCGCGTGGAGCGGAGTTAGGGGGTAGGGGCGCGAGGGCACCACCTCCCCTGCGAGAGTGGGAAGGCTCGCGCTGGGGACCTACGGCCATCTCCCCCCCCACGGCGCTCGCCCGCGCCGCCACCAACAGCGCCGGGACCGCCCCACCGCCAAGGCTCTCCCCGGCCGAGGCCCTCGCCCGCGGCAGCTGGGTGAAGTGGATCGGCGGCGCCAGCAACCAGGACCTGCCAGCCATCGAAGACCTGGCGGGCCTCTACAGCCTCGCCGGGGTCCATTGCCTGGATGTGGCCGCCGATCCGGCGGTGGTGGCCGCCGCCCGGCGGGGGATCGCCTGGGCCGAGGAGCGCGGCGCGCCGCGCCCCTGGCTGATGGTGAGCCTCAGCGACGGGGCCGATCCCCATTTCCGCAAGGCCTGGTTTGACCCCCAACGCTGCCCGCCCGACTGCCCGCGCCCCTGCGCCCGGGTCTGCCCGGCCCTGGCCATCGCCGGGGGCGGGGGCGTGCGGGCGGAGCGGTGCTACGGCTGCGGCCGCTGCCTGCCAGCCTGCCCGCTGGGCCTGATCAGGGAGCGACACACCCTCCTCCCCCCCGCGGAGGTGCCCGCCCTGCTCGCCGCCCTCCGGCCCGACGCCGTGGAGCTCCACACCCAAATCGGGCGGCGCCAGGCCTTCGCGGAACGGTTGGGGCAGGTGCGCGCCGCGGACCTGCCCCTGCGGCGGCTGGCGGTGAGCTGCGGCCTGGAGGGCCACCCGGCGACGGGCGGTCCCCCCACGGCGGCGACCCTGGCCAGCGACCTCTGGCACCACTTCGCCCGGCTGCGCGCGGTGGGCTTGCAGCCCCTCTGGCAACTCGACGGCCGGCCGATGAGCGGCGATGTGGGGG
>JBKCVY010000341.1:0-5100 GCA_046317475.1 Cyanobacteriota bacterium
GATCTTCCCGGCGCTGAAGTTCCTCCGGCAGATCGCTGCCTCGCTTCCCTTTGCCGTACTTGCCGTCTTCCTGCGCGTCGACGATTTCCGCCTCGCGCATCAGTTCCTCGATCTCCTTCTCCAGCTGCGCCTCCGCCTTGAGCATCCGCTCGTGGCTCATGGCCTTGTGCTTGGAGGCATTGGCTTTCACCTTGGTCCCATCCAGCGCCACAAGGCCCAGGCTCACCATTCCTGCCTTCTGGCACAGCCGCAGGATCTGCACAAACAGTGCACTGAGGGCATCGAGGTTGCGGCGACGAAACTCACTGATACGGCTGTGATCTGGCTGCTGATTGCCCGTCAGAACCCGAAACGCCAAATCCTCATAACAGGCTCGCTCGATCTTGCGGGAGGAGGCGATGCCGATGCAGTAGGCGTACAGCAACAACAACGTCATCATCCTGGGGTCAAACCCCTTCTCTCCGCGCGGGTCCTTGGCCAAAGCAGGAGCCATGATCGCCGAGAAGTCGAGTTCATCCGGCAGATCCAACAGGAAAAACACCAGGTGATCGCTCGGCAGCCACTCGATCGGAGACGGTGGCATGAGGTGGGTTTGACCTGGCAGCCAAGGGCGGAAGGTTTTGGGTTTGATCATGCCCCATTTTATCGCTCAGATCGCTTGCTGTCACTAGGATTTGGGCGGATTTGGGAGCGAATTTGCAGGGGTATGGGGCGGTCTATGCGCAACAGGCTCCTAGTGGTGCACTGGCCCCAAGGCATCACGGCACGGGGTGAGTTGCGCGGGAAGTATCACCATGTCATCGACCTCGCGCCGACCCTGCTGGAGTTGGCGGGTGGGCCTGCCCGAACCCACTCCGGTCACTGGCGTACAGCAACTCCTGATGGAAGGCATCAGCATGGCCTATTCCTTCAACGGCGCGGCAGCCGCCGAGCGGCGGCACACGCAGTACTTCAAGATGTTTGGCAATCGGGGCATCTACCACAAGGTCTGGACGGCGGTGACACGCCACCGCCTGCCATGGGAAACAGGGTTGGTGCAACTGGCGCCGTTTGATGACGACACCGGGGAGCTGTATGACACCACCAACGACTGAACGCAGGCCAGGGACCTGTCAACTACACAGCCAGAGAAGCTGCGGAAACTGCAACGGCTCTGGTTGCTTGAAGGAGCGAAATATAATGTGTTGCCGTTGGATGATCGCTTCGGTGAGCGGCCGGATCCACTGATGGCCGGACGGCCAGAATTGATCCAAGGCGTCACATCCTTGACCTCCGGCGGCCATCACATGCGCCTAGAGTTCACCGACGACGGTGATGGCCTTGGCAACGACGCACCGTGGCGTTGTTCCTCGATGGGGTGCTGGATGGGTCCACTGACCTCCACGATCATTCGCTAACACCTGAGGAGCGCTACCGGTTGGTGATAGGCCTGCAGTGGATGCACGACAGGATCGCCGTGCCGTCACGGAGGACAGAGGATGGATCGCAAGGTGCCAGACAAGGCCCGTCCCAGCACCCGATTCCACACCCACCACTCGCATTCACCATGGTCACGCTCCCCCTGCGTCCGATCCTGCTGGTTCTGGCCAGTCTGGCCTGCGGCTGTGGGGCCGCTGGTGCTGAGGAGGCCTTGCTGTTTGGCAACCCGGTGCGGTTCTGCCGCAACGGGGCCTTCCCCGGCGGAGGGGAGTATCCCGGCCAGCGACCGAATTTCCAATGGGGGCGTGTGACGGGTCCGGGGACAGCGCCGATTCCCTTCCTCAGCGATGATGACGGCTCCGCAACCGGCGGCGGTTGCCCCCGCGCGGACAATCCGCAATGCAAGCGGGGGGGCACGGCCCAGCCCGGCGACCGGGTCATTGTGTCCAAAACGTGGAATGGCTTGGCCTGCGTCTGGAAGCAGCCCGGGCACGACAGCCCACGGGCAGGGAGCGAACAGGTGGGCTGGCTTCCGCTCAACCGACTGGTCCTCACGCCACCCGAGCACAACCCACCCCTGGAGCGCTGGCTGGGCACCTGGGAGGCTGGAGGGGAGCCACTGGTGGTGAGCCGCGGCCGCAAGCCGGGGGAGCTTCAGGTGGAGGGCATGGCCTATTGGCCGGGGCGCCTGCATCCCAACGCCCACAGCGGACGCCTCTCCGGCACGGCGAGACCGGTGGGCAACAGGCTCGTCATCGAAGACCCAACCGAGCCAAAGTCCATTCGATGCCGAGCCCAGCTGAGCCTGTTGGGCGATATACTGGTGGTCAATGACAACCACCGCTGTGGTGGTGTGAATGTGAATTTTGATGGGGTGTATCAGCGGCGTTACTGATGAATATCGATCCCAGGCGACGGTTGGGCGTGATCGGCACGGCTTTGCGCAGGGAGGGGAGATGCCCTCCCTGTTGCCGCCACACCACATCAGTCACCGTCGTCTCGACATCGGCAACTCTTTGCGTTTGGCGTCACCCAGCTGGTGATTCAGTGGCTTGGTGCGGCTTTTGCCTGGCCCGGCCCACCAGGCCGCGATCCGGCAGCGGCCCCATGCTCAGGCACCGACACAGCGCATCAGTAGTCCAATGTTGACGATGGACCAGCCAAGCCACATCAATGCTTCCTCCCTGCCGCACTCCTTGGCACCCATCTCCAGCTCAGGTCTATGACCCCTGCGTGCTGGGCGGGCCGGCTTTGGCGAGGCGGCCCTGGGGAACGCGGCGGGGTGATGGCATTCACCGACCCTCTGCCATTTGTGGCTGGAGGCCAGCCGATGGGGTAGCAAACACGGCCAGGGCTTCATGAGCCGCGGTGGCAAAAAGGAAGAGGCTTTGGCTGATGGCATGGGCAACAACATCGGAGCGGTCAGGGTCACGACAGAAGGCCTGCGCGAGATCTTCGTCAATCTCCAGGTGACTGGGACCATGGTGATGATCCAAAAGGTGGATATCCCCCCAACACCAGCGTTTCGACTGTGGGAACAGTTGAAGGAAGGCAGCTTGGCTGACAAGGAAACGAGAGATTTCCTCCTCCACATAGTCGGTGGCAGCAAGGTGACAGAAAAACAGATGGGGAAAATCGGAGGTGGGGCTGTTTTCTCTCGGGAAGGACGTCAGCCGTTCAATTGCGTCAATCTTTGGCGCATGTTCGAGGTCCCCATCACCAAATCCAATCTCATGGGCTCCCTGTCGCCACACTTCAGCATGGTGCCCCTCCTCTGCAGCCATCTGTCGCAGGGATTGCCGCATGAAACGCAATGCTTGCACCGTAGCAGTCCTGCCGTAGCGAGCGATGAGAGGCTCCACAGGGAAGAAAGTATCCACACGGACAATCACTTGGAAATCCCTGACAAATGGCCAAAACCCACACATCAAGGCCTTAACGGCAACGGGGTCACCGGCGCCGGCCTGCTGGATCAATGGGGAACAGACAATCTCTCGGACCGCAAGATGGCGAAGGACGCGGGCCTGGGCCAGTGGTGGATGCAGGAGCATGGAAGGAAGACGAGATAGGGCAACGTATGCTCGGGCTGAGTCAATTGTTTAGGCCATCATAGGCAGTGCTGACCGTAGCGATGGCTGCTGCGGCAACTTGTTGGATGGTTACTGGAATTAAATCATCAGTCCAAATACTGTATGCCTTCCGCTCAGGAATCATGCGGGAGAAACCTCTAGTGACCTGGCGCATCACCAAAGCGAATCCATCACGCAGGCAACACTCCGATCTCATACGCTACAGAGTGGGCTGCTTGGGTAAGGCTAGCGGCGCGACGAGGATTCGTTTGCCTTGAGTTTAATGCTTAGCATGCGTACAGAAGTTAATCCAGTTGTTCGCGCAGTTGTTCGAGGCCAAATCTCACTGGAATCCTAGCCAGAGATCTTCGCACAAAATCCCTAAAGCTTCTCCAGGATCGAATCCGCAGTAGCCGTTCAGATGAATGCGGGGCCGATCAAAAGTGCGTCTCAATGCATCTGGCCTGAGACCTCACACTTCGTTTCCCCTGGTGGGATTTGCCCTTTCCTAATTCTCGAAAGACAGGCTAGCCCAGCTAATCTTGATCTGATCAGCTTTCTACACGCCATCCCGGGCACTTGGATATGGGGTGGCATCGCCAGACCTGCATGACACATCCTGGGAGTGGTGCTCGACATCCTGAGCAGTTGGCCTGCGCCTTCGTGATCCAGGAGCCTGTTGCGCATAGCCCACCCCTTCCCACGCAGGGCCAGGCCGTTGAGGTGGCTGCGGTCTTCCGCGGCCAAGCGGCTGATGAGCGGCGGGCGCCACTGGGGCCGGAAGCTGTGGCTCTCGCTGGGGCTGCCAGATAACTGGAGAGGGTGTTGACCATCACCAGGTTGCCGTCGGCATCGGCGCTGAGGGCAGAGGCCCGTGCAGCGGTTGAAGGTGCGCTCCAAGGCGGCCAGCTCGCCGTTGGGTTTGAGCTATCGCACTGCCACGCGTCGCCAACGGTCCAAGGCGCGTGTGGGGGATCAGGTGCATGGCACCAGCTAACCCGTTGCCCCTGGGGTCCCCTCTGGGGTCGGCCTTCCGGGGGTGGCTGCGCCCCCGTCGCCAGGTCCCCCGTGGGTTCCCCTCCGGCGCCGATGCACGTGCCCGCCCAAGCCAGCCCCGCCGTGGTGCCCTTCCAGCCCCGTGCGCTCCAGGCCCCTGCGCGGGAGCCCCGGCCCCATGACACACTCCCGGAGGTTGAGGAGCAGGCCGTAGAGCCACTCGCTCATGCGACTCGAGACAACGCAACCTCCCAGCCCGAGCCCCCTGACGCGGAAGCCACAGCAACCGACGCCACTGCCCTGATGCAGGATCTGGGCCTCGAACCCGCCCCCGGCACCCCGGAAGCCCTCGCGCTCCTCGCGGAAGCTGGTGTCGCCCCCAAGCCCGGCCCCGGTGAACCCCTCGGCCCCGACGACGAGCGCTTCTCCCCCATCGCCATCAGCCACCTCACCCATCGCCTCGTTGAGGTGAAGCGGCTCCTGGAGCAGCTCAACGCCGAGCAAAAAGCCCTCCATGAGACCTTGCGGCTAGCCCACCCGCGGGGGGATCTGCTCCACCTGCTGGCGCCCTTCAGTGAGGGGTGGTGCTACCAAATCGGGCAGGGGGTGCTCCTCA